>JANOKK010000388.1:0-4074 GCA_031419255.1 Betaproteobacteria bacterium | reverse complement strand
AATTCTGTTTTGATTAAACCGCTGCTGCGCCGCCGACGATTTCCGAAAGCTCTTTGGTGATCGCGGCCTGACGCGCTTTGTTGTACGTCAACTTCAAGTCGCCGATGACTTTCTTGGCGTTGTCCGACGCCGATTTCATCGCAACCATGCGCGCCGATTGTTCCGAGGCGATGTTTTCCGATACCGATTGATACACGATCGCTTCGACATAGCGCACAAGTAACTCGTCGAGCACCGCTTTCGCGTCGGGTTCATACAAGTAGTCCCAGGACGCATCCGGTGCGCCGAGTTTTTCACCGGTCAGCGGCAGCAATTGTTCGCACAGGGCTTCTTGCTTCATCGTGTTGATGAAGCGGGTGAAACACATGTAGAGTGCGTCGATCTTGCCTTCGGCGAACGCATCGAGTTGAATTTTGACGGGCCCGATCAATTTATCAAGATGTGGCTTATCGCCCAAGCCAGTCACGTGGGAAACGAGTGGAATGCCGTAGCGCTGCAGGAATCCAAATCCCTTATTGCCGATCGCAGTACCTTGCACTTTCGCGCCGGCACCTTCCCATTCCTTGACCTTGTTGACCACGAGGCGCATGACGTTGGTATTCAAACCGCCGCACAAGCCTTTATCGGACGTGATCATGATCAGACCGACATTCTTGACGCTATCGCGCTTTTGCAGGAAGGCGTGTTTGTAATCAGGGTTCGCGTGCGACAAATTCGCGCAGACGCTGCGGATTTTTTCACCGTACGGGCGCGCTGCGCGCATCCGCTCCAGCGCCTTGCGCATTTTGGATGCGGCCACCATTTCCATGGCCTTGGTGATCTTGCGCGTGTTTTCCACGCTCTTGATCTTAGTTCTGATTTCTTTGGAGCCTGCCATCTTTGCCTCTTAGGTCATTGCCGACGTTGTGCGATTCCCGCGATGCGCGCCTCGCACAGCATGACCAACCGTTAGTAGCTTCCCGACTTCTTGAAATCCTGGATCGCAGCATGCATCGTTTTTTCGTCGTCCGGTGAAAGCGTGTTGGCGACTTCGATCGATGCAACGAGTGCAGCGTATTTGGATTTCACAAAATCCTTCAGGCTTTTTTCAAACGATGCGACTTTCTTGATTTCGACATCATCCATGTAGCTGTTGTTGACCGCGAACAGCGACAGCGCCATTTCCCATACTTGCATCGGCTGATATTGCGGCTGTTTCATGAGCTCTGTCACCAAGCGACCGCGTTCCAACTGCTTACGGGTGGCTTCGTCAAGGTCGGAGGCGAACTGTGCGAAAGCGGCGAGCTCACGATACTGCGCGAGCGCCAAACGCACACCGGCTCCGGTGTCTTTGCGCTTCATGATCTTGGTCTGCGCGGCACCACCCACACGCGACACCGAAATACCGGCGTTAATGGCAGGTCGAATACCGGCGTTGAACAAATCGGTTTCCAAAAAGATCTGGCCGTCGGTAATTGAGATCACGTTAGTCGGCACAAATGCGGAAACGTCACCTGCTTGCGTCTCAATAATCGGCAACGCGGTCAACGAACCGGTCTTGCCTTTGACGGCACCGTTGGTAAATTTCTCGACGTATGCTGCATTGACGCGCGCAGCACGTTCCAGCAGACGGGAATGCAAATAGAACACGTCGCCGGGATAGGCTTCGCGACCTGGTGGCCGGCGCAACAGCAACGACACTTGGCGATAGGCGACCGCTTGCTTCGACAGATCGTCATAAATGATCAACGCGTCTTGTCCGCGATCGCGGAAATATTCACCCATCGTGCAACCGGAATACGCGGCGATGTATTGCATCGCGGCCGATTCCGAGGCAGTGGACGCAACGATGATGGTGTACGCGAGCGCGCCGGCTTCATCGAGTTTGCGCACGACGTTGGCGACGGTCGATGCTTTCTGGCCGATCGCAACGTAGACGCAAAACATGTCTTTGCCTTTTTGATTGATGATCGTATCAACCGCCACGGCCGTCTTGCCGGTTTGGCGATCACCGATGATCAATTCGCGCTGGCCGCGACCGACCGGCACCATGGCGTCAATCGCCTTCAAGCCGGTTTGCACCGGTTGATCGACTGATTTACGCGCAATCACGCCTGGAGCGACTTTCTCGATAACGTCGGTCATCTTGGCATTGACCGGGCCTTTTCCGTCGATCGGCTCGCCGAGTGAATTCACCACGCGACCGAGCAACTCCGGACCGACCGGCACTTCGAGAATGCGGCCCGTGCATTTGACGGTGTCGCCTTCCTTGATGTGCTGGTAATCGCCCAGGATCACGGAGCCAACGGAATCGCGCTCGAGATTTAACGCCAAGCCAAACGTGTTGTTTGGAAACTCCAGCATCTCGCCTTGCATCACGTCGGCCAGACCGTGTACGCGGCAGATGCCGTCCGTCACCGAAATGACAGATCCCTCGGAGCGTTTTTCAGCCGCCGCAGGAAGGTTTTGAATCTTGGACTTGATCAGTTCACTGATTTCAGCCGGGTTGATTTGCATCGTCAACTCCAATACTTAAATTTCAATTCTTTGTGGACCGGCACCGCACATGCGCGCCGGGTTGATTCTGATTCTTGTTCGGCTCGCAGCCGCGAAGGCATCAATGCGCCAACGCAACCGCCATCTTGTCCAGCGTGTCGCGCACCGACGCATGAATGACGTCGTCGCCGACTTGCACGCGTGCGCCGCCGATCAACGACACATCAACCTTTACTTCGGCTTCGACGCGCTTGCCGTATTTGCGGGCGAGGCCGTCAACCAATGAGGCTTTGTCGGCGTCGCTCAACGCAAACGCGCTCGTGATCAACGCTTTCACCACACCCTCGTGCTCGCGTTGCAGTCGCTCGAAATGTTCGCTGATAAATGGCAACAAACTGGCGCGCTGGTTTTCCAACAAGGCATTCACCAGATTCTTCATCGTATCGGGCACATTGCCGCCGGCGACCGAAAACAGCAGATCGGCTTTTTCCTTGACCGACACTTTCGGGTTGCCGAGCAACGATGCCGCTTCGCCATTCGCGGCGGCGGCACCAAATAACTGAAGCTTGGTACCATAACCCGCGACATCCTTCGCTTCAACCCCTGCGCGAAAGGCGGCTTCAGCGTAGGGTCGTGCGACCGTGGTGAGCTCCGCCATTACAGTTGTGCCTTCAATTCGGCCAGCATGTCGGCATGTGCAGCGGCGTTGATTTCACGTTTCAAAATCTTCTCCGCACCCGCGACCGCCAAATGCGCGACCTGCTCGCGCAACCCGCTCTTCGCTTTATTGAGCTCCAACTGAATCTGCTCTTGTGCGGCGGCGATGATACGGTCGGCTTCGGCTTTTGCGGTTTGCTTGGCTTGCTCGATGAGTTCGTTGGCGCGACGCTCGCCATCGGCGAACATGGTTTGCGAACGCTCCTTGGCTTCTTTGAGGGTCGCGTCGCCGCGCTTTTCCGCTTCAACCAGCGAACGCTTGCCCTCCTCAGCCGCAGTGAGACCGTCGGCAATTGCCTTCTGGCGCGCTTCTATCGCACCTTGCAGCGGCGGCCAAATGTATTTCATCGACACCCAGAAGAGGATGAAGAAGGCGATCGCCTGCGCGATCATCGTCAGGTTAATGTTCATGACGGCTTCCCTGAAGTTTTCAAAAGCGGGCGATTACTTGATGACAGCAAGCAGCGGATTGGCAAACGCGAACAACATCGCGAGGCCGACGCCGATAATGAACGACGCGTCGATCAAACCAAGCAGCAGGAATACTTTTGCCTGCAATTGTGGGATCAATTCTGGCTGGCGAGCCGCACCTTCAAGGAACTTCGAGCACATGATGCCGACGCCGATGCAGGCGCCCGCGGCGCCGACGCCGATCATGAGGCCGATGCCGATACCGGTATAGGCCTGAATCATGGCCATCATTTGGAGTTTTTCCATCGTTTTTCCTTTCCTGGGCGAGAGTCGAATTCGAATTAGTGGTGTTCGTGCGCCATCGCGATGTACACGACGGTCAGCATCATGAAAATATAGGCCTGCAAGACAACGATCAGGATATGGAAGATCGCCCAGCCAAGGCCGAGCACCGCAGCCGCCAGCGTACCG
>JANOKK010000387.1:0-1156 GCA_031419255.1 Betaproteobacteria bacterium | reverse complement strand
ATGCATCGGCTGGCGGGCAACTTACCGCCGTGCAGCACACATACGGGAGCCTATTGCCGGGCGCGCTTGCGCCTGCCCATGCCCATGGTACGCACATTGGCGCGTTCCACGGGGCAACGGGTAACGGTAAACGCGTCACGTGCGTGGCATTGGCGAAACCGTCCGGTACGGCTGGTGGATGGCACCACCGTCACGATGCCCGAGTGGTCTCTCATCGCAAAAATGCGGCGATTTCCGCGCGTGTGGAATTCACCTCATGGATCATTCGGATCGACATTCACCGGACGGCAAAACCGCTGCCCACCCGAACGGCTCTCGAACATTTCCACACCGACACCGTAGAGCGTACCCAGATTTTCCGGCGTGACGACATCCTGCGCGCGACCGCAAGCCAGCGCGTTGCCGTGGTGCAGCAGCAGCACTTGATCGGCCGGATGGATGCAGGTTCGCAACGCATGATCGGGATCGTGGCTGCAAAAAATTACACTGCGGCCACTCGCTTTCAAGCGCAGAATTTCATTGAGGATCAGCATTTGATTGCCGAAGTCGAGGCTGGCGGTCGGCTCATCCATGATGAGCAGCGGTGAGGCTTGTGCGAGTGCGCGCGCGATCAGCGCGAGTTGTCGCTCTCCGCCGCTGATGTCGGTGAACGCTTTGTCTGCCAAGTGGCCAATGCGCAATTCTGCGAGGGCCGATTCAGCGGCATCGATATCGCTTGCGCCCGGTGCTGCGAACAATCCGAGATGCGCGGTGCGGCCCATCAACACCACTTCGCGCACGCTAAAGGCAAAATAACTATTGCCCGCCTGAGGCACATAGGCCATGCGCTGCGCGCGCTCGGTGGGTGTGAATGTATTGAGTGCTTTGGCGTTAAGCATAATCTCGCCCGCATGTGCCGGTAGTAAACCGAGCAAAGTGCGAAACAAGGTGGTCTTGCCGCTGCCATTGGGGCCGAGTACGCATAGCACCTCGCCGGCATCGATGGCGAGATCGATATCGCGCCCCAGTGTGCGGCCAGGGTGGCCGTAGGCGAGGCCGTGAGTTGAGAGGAGCGCGGTCATGCCTTGCCGTCGTGCCCCCCGAGGCGGGGGTACCCCCGGGTTTTGCGACCCAAATAGCCCGGGGCCCCCCCGCGCGGGGACGGCCACCAAATTGG
>JANOKK010000386.1:0-4502 GCA_031419255.1 Betaproteobacteria bacterium | reverse complement strand
GGATGGGTGGAGCGCAGCGATACCCATCATTTCTGCCAAAAAGGACGATGGGTATCGCTGCGCTCCACCCATCCTACTGCCTAGTGTCGTGACCGGTAGCCCGGAAGAAGCGTTGCGTATTCCGGGGTGGCTTTCGCAATTTGCGCCAAGTGCCCGGAATCCGCTGCGATTCTTCCGGGCTACGGTGAAGTGACAATTCGCTGCGTCAACTTGTGGTGAGCGTGTCGAAGGTCAGGCAGACTGAAATTGCGCAACCATTTCTCCTTGCATTGTCGCGTGAAATGAACAATCGATCACACGCAGAAAGGTGCATGCATTTTTCTCACTGACAAGGCCGCAAAGAAAAAGGGAGCCGAAGCCCCCTTTTACTTGCGTGATTGCGTCGTTGCGACGAATCAATGCCAAGACTAGAAGCTATATTTCGCGGACAAGGTATAGACGCGGCCAAGCGGATTGTGGAAGCGGTCGTCATAGGCGCGCGCCTGAAAACGCGACGTCTGATTGGTGAACGGCGGATCTTGATCCAGTATATTCAGTACGCCACCCTGCAACGTCATCCGCTTGAATCCGGTATAGGTCACATTGAGGTCGTAGATTGAATAGAACTTGACCTCGTTCGACCGGAATGAAGGTGCAACCGATCCACCGTTTTGATCGGTATAGCTGGACTGGAATTTGTTCAACAAATTCGCCGACCAGTTGCCGCTCTGCCAACCCAGATTGGTGAATTGCTGATAACGAATCAGCGGGCCGCCAAACTGTGCGTTGTAATTTCCGACCGGACTGAAAAACGGGCCATTCTTCAGTACCTGAAACTTGTAGCTGGTCACGTAGGTCGAGCGAACGCTTCCCGAGAATTTCCCATAGGCAGTGGCACCACCTTGCCAATTGAATTGAAGATCGACGCCGCGCGTGAACGTGTCGCCGAGATTCTGGTTGGTGTTGATGATGTACGCCAAAGGATCGCCACCGGGAGTGCGGCACGCACCGATCGATTGCTGGAGCGCTGCCGACGCGGCACTGCAACGCACGAACAAGTTTGCATACGTCACCGGATCGGCAAAGATAGTGGTCTCGCCCAAGGTGCTGATGTTGTTCGTGACTTTGTAGTACCAGAAGTCGAGCCCGAACGACATTTGCGGCGTCGCCTGATAGACAAACCCTGCGGTATTCGAGTTGGAATTTTCCGGGGTCAATCGGGTATTGCCGCCCTGCTGTTGCTGAAACTGGATGCGGCAATCACGACTGGCAACGCCGCCGATCGCGGTATTGATGACGCCGTTCGGGCAATACAACGGATCATTGTAGGTCGTACCGGTGAACGTGGTGGACGTCGGCGCGTACAGTTGGGAAAGCGTCGGCGCGGTGAAGCCTTCGTTGTATGACGCTCTGATCAGCAGATCCTTTTGCGGACTGAAGCGAAGGGAAATCTTGGGGTTCGTGGTGTTGCCAAAATCGCTGTACTTATCATGGCGAACCGACAATCCGATTTCAAACATTTTGTGCAGCGGCAACGTCAACTCAGCCGCGATCGCCTTGATGTCGCGATCACCTTGACGAACCGCACCTGACCCGGCAAGCCCGGACGATGCGGCCTGACTGACCTTTGGAACATCGGTCGTATAGACCATTTCCTCTTTGCGGAATTCTGTCGCCAAGGCCAGCATCGATTGCCCCGCCGGCAGCGAAAACAGCGGACGAGACGCGCTCGCGCTGAGGCTGGAAAGAGTTCCTTCGCCCGTCTGTACCAGACCCAGTACCTGATTCCCGCGGAGGAACGCAAGACCCGCCGCTGTTTGGTCGCCGAAGGGATTCAGGAACGGCGCGCCGTTGATGCCGCGGACGCCATTGAGCATTGCCGTGGTGGTCGGGTAGCCATTGAGGAAATAGTTTTCCACCGTGGAATTTGACCACAGCCATGAGGCCTGATATTCCCAGCCGGCAAGGCTTCCCTCAAGTGAGGCGACCGCGCGCTGGGTATTGTTTTCCTGCTCACCCTGGCGTGGGCCAAGTACGGTGGTGCGCCAGTTGATCGAAATATTGGCGGTGCGGTTAAGCGCCGTATCGGTGATCGGTGTAATGCCGTTGCCCGGATAGAACGGGCTGAGCGGTGTCATCGTCAATCCGCCTTCAGGCGACGGAGCAATTTGCGTTCTGACCGTATTGTTGGATTTGAAATAATCCAGCGCGGCAGTATGATTGGCACCGAGTGCCATCGTGCCACGCACGAAACCAGTCCATTGCTTTTGAATCGGAATGGTATTGGTGAAGGCCTGCGTATCTGCGCCGCAGCGGTTGGTACCCAAGCCAACACCATTGCCTTGCGGTGTGAAGATCGAGGTCGGCGGCAAGCAGGTTGGCAAGGTCGGATTGGTGAGAAGCGCGCCTTGCGAATAGTTTGCCGGGAACGTCGTCGGGCTCAAACCGTTGAAGCCGTATTCGGGAATAAACGCGGATCGGGCAAAATCCCGGGCGGTGCCATTCATCGGCTTGCCTTCGCGACCCACGAATCCGCCAAATACATTCCACCCTTGCTTGCCAAGATCGCCAATACCGCCGAGCACATCTGCCTTGTAAACGGCACCACCTGTCTCCTGCGGTGTTCGCGCGTCGGCAGTCAATGTGACCCCACGAAAGTCCTTGTGGGTGATGAAATTGATCACCCCGGCGATGGCGTCGGTACCGTAGGTGGCTGAGGCGCCGTCGGTGAGCACTTCGATGCGGCTGATGGCGACCAGCGGCAAAGTGTTCAAGTCGACTGCGACGCTTGCAAACGGATTGCTGACAACGCGCTTGCCATTCAATAGCACCAATGTGCGTTGCGCACCGAGCGAACGCAGGCTTGCGTAGGACGCGGCACCATTTGTTGCGCTGACCGATCCGGACGTTACCGCGCCGCCCTGCTGTTGGGTGATGAGCTTGACGGCTTGTTCTGCGTTTGTCACACCCGCTTTGGCCAATTCTTCAATCGAAATGACGACGACCGGTAGCGCGGTTTCGCCATCAACTCGCTTGATCAATGAACCCGTGACTTCGATTCGTTCAACTTTTTCCGTTGCTTGTTGAGCGAATGCGGGCGACATTGCGCCGACACCAAGCGCACTGGCAACAGCGACCGGCAATATTCTTAGTTTCAACTTCATCGCAGAATCTCCAATTTTTGAGAATGCAGGTTGGGAACACCGGTTGTCGCAATTGAACACACATTGGTTCGCATGACGACATTTCGGTCATTATTTGTAATGATGCGCCAGCATATCGATGTAGTTGAAACACTACTACCCCATTGTTGCAAAAAAGCAACAGAAAATAAGACAATTCCGGCGCAAATTTCGACATTCGAGGCATGGAGACGCGTTTAGTACACTCGTGCGCGTGTTAACCCTCTGGGAATTTTGTGTCGGGATTTGGACGCTGAAACCGCGCCAGATCGCTACGCCGTTCGCAAACACCAGTTCGCCCTGAGGGTTCGAAGGGCATGTTTGCGAGTAGCCCTTTGAAAATTTAAGGCGAACGAATTTTTTTCAATTAACCGAACAATATTGGAATTGGTGATCCGTTTCACCCGCACGCAAAGTGTTGCATCGTGCCGGTTTGCGATTGCCCGGCGAGTCTTGCAACCGGCAGTGCGATCAATGCCCGCAATGACACTACGACACAACCTTGATCGCGCGATTTGCCACCGATTGGCGCGATAATAAGTAATTCGAGCAACGAGTGGTGGTGGTCTTCGCCAATCGCGTGCCGCGCTTTCGGAGAGAAAATGATTTTTGATACCCACCTCGGCGACGACACCGACGCACTGCGCGATTCGGTCAAACACCTCAGCGACGACGAGCTCGCGCCGCGCGCCGCCGACATTGATCGCGACAATCAATTTCCGATGGACATGTGGAAAAAACTCGGCGACCTCGGCTTGCTGGGGATTTCCGTTGCCGAGGAGTACGGCGGCACGGGACTCGGCTATCTTGCGCATACCGTTGCGATGGAAGAAATTTCGCGTGGCTCGGCATCGGTGGGACTTGCCTATGGCGCACATTCGAATTTGTGCGTCAACAATTTGTATCTCAATGGCAGCGAGGCGCAGCGCAAGAGGTACTTGCCGAAACTCTGCAGCGGCGAGCATGTCGGCGCGCTGGCGATGTCGGAACCGGGTGCAGGCTCGGACGTGGTCGGCTCAATGGCCTGCCGCGCGGAAAAAAAGGGCGACCGCTTTATCGCCAATGGCAACAAGATGTGGATCACCAACGGGCCGCATGCGGACGTGCTGATTGTATATATGCGCACCGCGCCAAAGGATCGGGGTTCGCGCGCGATGACGGCATTCATCGTTGAAAAAGGCATGAAAGGTTTTCGCACGGCGCAAAAGCTCGACAAGCTCGGCATGCGCGGATCGGATACTTGCGAGCTGGTGTTTGAAGATTGCGAAATCCCGGAAGAAAACGTGCTCGGTGAATTCAATGCCGGATCGCGCGTACTGATGCGGGGCCTCGACACGGAGC
>JANOKK010000385.1:0-5237 GCA_031419255.1 Betaproteobacteria bacterium | reverse complement strand
TGCGGCGATCGGCAAACGCCGGCTGAATTGAATACGCTGTTGGAGCATCCGCAGTTACGCTCCTTGGGATCGCAGCCGGGAACCTGATACAGATTCTTCTCGCAATCGTTCAGCCCGCCCACGCCCTTGATGTCGCGCTCTTTGAGGCAGCAGGCGCGCTCGTTTTTTTCTCCGCAATTGGCTGCCGCCATGGCAGTCGAAGGCGCAACCACAAAAAGCGCGGCAACGACGAAAACATTCAGACGCAATAGCACGGCAAGGCGCACAGTGATGCAGCGAACAAATGAACCGCACCCCATCTCCGACATGGCTGTCTGCAACATGGTTCTGCTCCCATTCGATTGTTTACACCGCGGCGGCCCGACGGGTGCCCGAATTGGTGACGAGTATAGACTTTCCGGGAAACGACGTCGGCTGCTCGCGAATGTACGACGCCAAGCTCGCGCCATGGTGTCACTCGGGTTTTGGTCGCTCATTTGTCTCGGAAATATGTCGAGCAAAAAAGGGATCCGTGTTATTTATTCCCACCGTATTCCCACCGGTCGGTCACGGGGTCTAGTGAAGTTGCATAAGTCATGCTTTGCTTCTGCCACCTTTTCCCGCCACTCCGTGTCGCAATTCAAGCAGGTATCGTCGACTAAATCAAAAACCCTAGCACTGGCGCAGGGTTTCAGCCTAAAATCCTCCAAACGCCTCACCAATAGGCGTTCTACATCTGTTTTCGCGGTATAACCCCGGAAGCGGATGACCAAATCCGAGTAATTTGCTAAACTATTGATTCACCGCTAAAGGGCATCCCCCGAGGCAATCCTGTTCGGATGGCCGAGATAGCACCGATCGCTCTGAGGTATCGAAGGGCATGTTGCATCAATGCCCTTCGATACCTCAGGGCGAACGAAGCCAAAACGAACAGCATTGCCCCCGAGGCGCAAACCGAATCGAAAAATGCCGAACGCAACCGCTACCGCCACCGTCGCGTCAACCGCCAATCCGGGTGCCAAATACACCGAGGAGCCGGTCGTATGGGTGCATCGCTGGAATGCCGGCCTGATGTCGTTTCGCGTTCGGCGCAATCCCGCTTATCGTTTTGCGCCGGGCCAATTCGCACGCATCGGACTCCGCAAGCAAGACGGCGAAGTGATCTGGCGCGCATATTCGATCGTGTCCGCGCCGCATGAATTGTTTCTGGAATTTTTCATTGTGATTCTGCCCGGCGGGGAATTTTCCTGCCGCGTCGGCGCATTCAATATCGGCGATACCTTGCTGGTTGAACAAATGCCGCAAGGGTTCCTGACCGTCGATCGTTTCAGGCAACCCGACCGCGCGCAGGATTTGTGGTTGATCGGCACTGGGACGGGACTGGCACCCTACATTTCAATGCTGCGCGACGAGACCGTGTGGCAGCGCTTTGAGCACATCGTGCTGGTGCTATCGGTGCGTGAACGTCACGATCTGGGCTATACCGAAGAACTGGAACAATTGGCGGCCGCGCATGCTCGCGAAGGCATGGCGAATTTTCACTTCGTCAAAACGCTCACGCGCGACACGTTGCACGGCACCCTGAATGGCCGGGTGAATGCGTTGTTGATTTCGGGCGAACTGGAAACCGCCGCCAAGGTCGCGCTCAGTGATGCGCGTTCGCGATTCATGCTGTGCGGCAATCCGGAAATGGTCGAGAGCATGCGTGCACTGCTGAAATCGCGCGGTTTTCGCATGAACCGAAAACTCGAACCCGGACATATCATCGTCGAGAATTATTGGTAGCTCTGCATCGCGCCGGCGCGCTGCACGACATTCGCCTTTCCGGCAACGCCGCAATTAGCCCCAGAAAAACACGAGGAGACGCGCAATTGTTTTGTTTTTGGCGCGCGAAGAGCAACTTGAAGACTGTCGTCACGCGCTCGCTGCTGGAGTCCGCGCTCGCGCTACTTGCCGCATGCGCTGCACCGCCACCGCCCGCGCCGCCGCCACCGCAGCCGCCCAAGCTGGTTGTGCCACCCGAGCCTCCCAAAAAGCCGATGCCGCCGGTTGCCGCCATCAAGCCCGTCACCGAAACCCATTTCGGCCAAAGCGTGACGGATTCGTACCGCTATATGGAGGATGTCAGGAATCCCGAGGTCGTCAATTTTCTTCGAGGGCAAAACGACTTTGCTCGCAAGGCACTCGACGCACTTCCGGGCCGCAAATCCTTGCTCGATCGCATTTCCGCGTTGTCCGGCGCATCGGCTGCAATCAGTGAGGTGCAACTGTCCGGCGACGGTGCCAATCCACGCGTGTTCTATTTCAAATTGGCAGCGGGAGAGTCAGTGCGAAAACTCTATGCGCGTGACGGCCTCAATGGTGCCGAGCGCGTATTGTTCGATCCCGCAGCGCTCAACGACACTGGCGCGCGCTACTTCACCGATTCGTTTGTCGCCGCACCTGATGGCCGCCACGTCGCGGTAGGTATCGCGGGCGGCGGATCGGAAGCAACATTGCTGCGTGTGATCGATGCCTCGAACGGACGCGACACCGGTGTCGTCATTGATCGCATCGGCTTCGCCGGATTAACCTCATGGGCACCCGACGGCAATGCATTTTTCTACAATCGCCTGTCCGAGCCGCGTGTGGGTGCCGCAAAGAACCGCTACCTCAACACAATGGTTTTCCGCCATGTGCTGGGTCGTTCTCTCGAGCAAGACGAACAAGTCTTCGGCCCCGGTCTCGATACGCGGATTAAATTCGCCGACATCGATATTCCAAGCGTATCGATGACACCCGACGGAAAATTTATCCTCGCTCGCATCAAGCACGGCGACATCAGCGACATCACGCTCTACATCGCCGACGCCATGACATTTACGCAGGGGCAATCGTGGCGCAAAGCGATCGATCGCACTGACGAGGTCACCGCGTTTGTCCCACACGACAACGCGCTCTATCTGCTGACCCACAAGGATGCGCCGCGCTACCGGGTAATGCGCACCGGCATTCAATCGCCCGACTTCGCCAAGGCGACCACGATCGTCCCGCATGGCGATACGGTCATTCGCGAACTTGCCGTCGCGCAAGATGCACTCTACATCCGCGAGTTGCACGGCGGTCTTGATCGATTGCAACGTTTGAATTTCAGTCAGAGTGTGTTTAGCGGCGGCAAACTTGAATTCGTGCGCTTGCCGTTTGATCTGGCGATACGGCAGATGGTGACGCATCCGAAGCGTCCTGGTGCATTGCTTCGACTCGAAGGCTGGACCGAAGCCCCGCGCTACACGCAAATTGAGGCGCGCAGTGGCAATCTGATCAACACGCCGCTTCAGCCAAAGACCAGCGTCGATTTCGATGCTATCGACGAAGTCAGATTGATGGCGACCGCGAAAGACGGCACAAAAATTCCCGTCTCTCTCATGTACAAAAAAGGCACCACGCTCAATGCCGATAACCCGACGCTGCTGCGCGCGTATGGAGCCTATGGCATCACGCTGGCACCCACATTTTCACCGGCGACACTTGCGTGGCTGGAGCGCGGCGGCATCGTCGGCACCTGCCATGTACGTGGCGGCGGTGAATTCGGCGAGGCATGGCATCAGGCGGGGCAAAAACTCGCCAAGCCAAACACCTGGCGGGATTTGATTGCCTGCGCCGAATTCATGATCGAGCGCAAATTCACCCGCAAACAAAAGCTCGCGATCGAAGGCCGTAGCGGCGGCGGTATCGCGGTCGGGCGCGCATTGACCGAGCGCCCCGATTTGTTTGCCGCCGTGGTGCCAGTGGTGGGTCTGCTCGACGCGCTGCGGTTTGAATTCACGCCCAACGGCCCGCCCAACGTTCCCGAATTCGGCAGCGTGAAAACCGAAAGCGGCTTTAGGGGATTGCACGCGATGAGCGCGCTGCATCACGTCAAGGACGACACAAAATATCCTGCGGTGCTGTTGATGCACGGCGTCAATGATCTGCGGGTCGAGGTCTGGCAATCGGCCAAAATGGCCGCGCGATTGCAGGCGGCGATCGCTGCTGATACGAATGCCAACCCAATCCTGCTGCGTTTGGATTACGATGCCGGTCATGGCGTCGGTTCGAGCCGCGATCAACGGGATGCGGAAACGGCGGATATCTATTCGTTCCTGCTGTGGCGCTTCGGCGATCCGGCGTTTCAGCCGAAGTAAACGGGAAAGCAATGTCCGAAAAAATCGTCCGCGAATTCAATCACACGCTGCTCTGGCCGATCACCCTGCAACCGCTGCGGCGCGAGGCGGGAACAGGGTTGACATCATTCTGGGATATGTTGAAACGCCGTCCCGGGCCGTGGGAGTTTGTCGAAGACGCGCTGCTGATCGAAGATGAAACCTGTCTCGCGGGCTACGAAGAATTCGTTTATTTTCTGCCGTATGTCCAGCGATTCCTGTATGGCGTTGGCGACGAAGGTCGCGGCGCGCAGTCGTCGCTGCACACGTTTCAGCGCCATGATTTGAAGGAAGTGCGTGTCGAGGTCGAGGCCGGAGGCCCGGAAGTCTCGCTGCAAGTACGCCGTGCGCGGCTGTATTTTTTCTACGATATCGATGTCGCGCTCGCCGTGCTCGAAGTCGCAGGCAAGGATATTCCGCTTGAGACCGCGATTGAGCTCATGGATCGTTTCGGCCGCCCCTATCCGCCCGCGTGGGAAGGCGACGGTCGCGGCGCGCATTGCCTGCACCGGGTGGAATTCTGGGGCATCGATTCTGTCGGCGCACCGGCATTGCTATCGACGTCCGATTATGAGGATCGCGAAAAATATCTCGATCTCGTGCGGCACGGGCGCCAGACGCCGCTGTCATTGCACTGGGAATTTTTTCTCTCGCCGTTGATTCCCGCCTACTTGCCGGGCGGCCAATTGAAATACCACCAGATCGAGAACAAACGCATTCCGATCATGAGCTATCTCTCATTCGACAATCCGCTTGAATTGACGCGCGGCGATATGGTGCGCATCGGCTTTGCGGCGAAATGGGGAGAGTCCGATACGCTGCCCTATGCGACCAGTTATCTGGAAAATTTCGAGATCGAAAACTGCTACGACCGCTACTGGGATCCGCACAATCCCGCCAACGGGATGAGTACGCGCTATTTCTTTTGCGGCGTCGGTTTTTCGATGATCACCCCCCACCGGCCGGTCGATCCGTTGCTGCGGCAATTACGCCACCAGTTTTTTCAGATCGGCCTGATCGCGCATTTTCACAAAGCGGCGTTGCTGTCGCTGTAGAAACGTTTTTCGCGCGCGGTGG
>JANOKK010000384.1:0-15822 GCA_031419255.1 Betaproteobacteria bacterium | reverse complement strand
TTTTGGCTTTGGCGGCGGTGCCGCTGGCGCGCGTTGTTCGCCGCCGTCCGCAACCCGTGACGATCCAGCCCGCCACCGGTACAAATGCCGACGCGTCATTGCCGCCGGAGCAAACCTTGCGCGCCGCAGTGCGTGAGGCGCTGGCCGATCCAAGCTACTTGCTGCTGCACGCGGGATTTTTCACCTGCGGATTTCACATCGCATTTCTGGTCACGCACTTGCCGGGCGAAGTGGCGTTGTGCGGCTTGCCGGTGGAAGTCGCCAGTTGGTCGATCGCCATCATCGGTCTCGCCAATATCGTCGGCAGTCTCGCCACCGGCTGGGGCGTCGCACGCTACCGAAGCAAGACCATCCTGTTCTGGATGTACCTGTCGCGATCAATCCTCATATTGCTCTACTTGCTCGCGCCGAAAACCGACATGACGTTCTACATTTTTGCAGCCGGTCTCGGCCTTACCTGGCTCGCGACCGTTCCGCCGACGGCGAGCATGGTCGGCAAGCTGTTCGGCGTGCGCTACTTGGGCACGTTGTTCGGCCTCACCTTGCTGACCCACCAGATCGGCGGATTTTTCGGCGCGTGGCTGGGCGGCATCGCCGTGTCAGAGCTCGGTAGCTACGACTGGATGTGGTATGCGGATATTGCCCTCGCGGCGCTCGCCGCACTCTGCAATTTGCCAATCAAGGAAGCGCCGATCGTCAGGTCGACAACGGCTTTAAAAACAGCGTAACCATGCATCATGCTAGACTGATTTTTTGCTTCAATTTGGCCGGATAAATTCATGAAACGAGCGCAATATTTCCAGCGTGGCCCGGTGCCGCAGGAGTTCATCGAGGCCGTTGATTTCGAGCCGCCAACGCTGCAAAGCGGGCAAGTGCTGATTCAGGTGCTTGCCGCACCGATCAATCCCTCCGACGTGCTGACGCTCACCGGTGCCTACGGAAAATTGCCGCCGCTGCCCGCCGTTGGCGGCAATGAGGGTGTCGGCAAAGTGGTCAAACTCGGCCCGGATGTCACCGCACCTGCCGTGGGGCAAACCGTGTTGCTGCCGGTCGGTAGTGGAACGTGGGCCACACATGTGGTGGGTGACGCCAAAAAATTGATGCCGCTACCCGGCAACGCCGATCCGCAACAACTCGCGATGATGACGGTGAATCCGCCAACGGCACTTTTGATGCTGTCTGAATTCGTCGATCTGCAACCAGGCGACTGGGTGATCCAGAACGCAGCGAACTCCGGCGTCGGTGCCTACCTGATTCAACTCGCAAAAATGCGCGGGCTGAAAACGGTCAATATCGTGCGACGTGATTCGGTCGTGGCCAATGTGCAGTCACTCGGCGGCGATGTCGTGCTGGTTGATGGCAGCGGCCTCGCCAAACGCGTCGCGGAAGCGACCGGTGGTGCGTCGATCCGGTTGGCGATCGATGCGGTCGGCGGCAAATCGACCGACAATCTTGCGATGTGCCTCGCCGAGGGCGGCACCTTGGTCAATTACGGCATGATGAGCGGCGAGCCCTGCGTGGTGGCGCCCGCATCGTTTGTGTTCCGCGATGTGACGCTGCGCGGATTTTGGCTCGCCTTGTGGTTTCGCAAAGCAACACCAGCGCGGCAAATGGAAGTGTTCGGCCAGGTGGCAAAATTGATCGCAGAAGGCAAGCTGCACACCCGCATCCACGCGACTTTCGATGTCGTACAGATTAAAGCAGCGGTCGCGGCGGCCGCTGCCGGCGAGCGGGACGGTAAAATCCTGATCGTGCCGACGACATAGTTGGCGGCTATGATTACTTCGCGTTCCCAACACACATACCGACAGGGAGAATTTAAAATGAAATCAACCATCGCGACGTCCATCCTGGCGATATCGATGTTGGCGCTCGCCGGGACGGCATCGGCGAAAGTTTCCTGCGAAGACGTAAAAGCCAAGATCGAAGCGAAATTGCAGGGAAAAGGCGTGAAAGCCTACACGCTCACGATCGTGGCCAAGGATGAAAATAGCGATCTTCGCGTGGTGGGTACCTGCGAAGGCGGTACCAAAAAAATTCTCTATAAGCGTGGCTAGTGTCGGGGCCGCAACCGCACTGACGGCGGTGTGCAACGCCATTGGCATTGCCATCGGCACGTGCGGATGAAAGTCAACCGCAAACGCCTTTTCACCGGTACAGCCAGTGCGCCGGCCATCGCGATTGTCGCCATGCTGGCCGCGTGTTCGGGTGACGGTGGCGGCGGTGGCTCACCGGCGACACCTCCGCCGGTAATCGTCGTACCGCCACCACCACCATCGCCACCGACGACGACGGGACTCGTTTCCTCCGCGTCAGCATTCACGGCGGGCTGTGGTGGCGTGGCCGATTCGGGAACGCTTTACAACAACGCCGAGGTCGAGCCGCATCTTGCGATCAATCCCGCCAATCCGGCAAATCTGATCGGCTCCTGGCAGCAAGACCGTTGGTCTAATGGTGGAGCACAGGGCGTCGCCGTGGGCGTCTCGCTCGATGGCGGAGCAACGTGGGCAACGCGCGCATTGCCGGCCTCGCGCTGCGGTGGCGGTAACGCGGCCAACGGCGGCGACTATGAACGCGCGACCGATCCATGGGTCGCGATTTCACCCAATGGTGTTGCCTATCAGATGTCGCTCAGCATCAACGGTGCCTCGTTTCAGCCGGGTTCCGCGTCGGCAATGTTAGTGTTTCGCTCGACCGACAGTGGCCGCAACTGGGGCACGCCGATTACGCTGATTCGCGACGGTGCGCAATTTTTCAACGACAAGAATTCGATAACGGCCGACACCACCGATTCGCGCTTCGCCTACGCGGTGTGGGATCGGCTCACCTCGGACAACCGCGGCCCGGCGATGTTTGCCCGCACTACCGACGGCGGCGTCACATGGGAACCCGCGAAAGTCATCTTCGATCCGGGCGTCGGCAGGCAAGTTCTCGGTGTAGAAATCGCCGCGCTGCCCGATGGCACGCTGATTCATTTTTTCAATCACCTCAACAACTCCGGTGGCTCCATTCGAGGCGAGTATCAGGTGCAACGCTCGACCGATAAAGGGGTAACGTGGTCTCAGCCGATCAAGGTCGCGGATTATTTCGGCATCGGCACGCGCGACCCCGAGAGCGGCCAAGTCATCCGCGATGCCGGTTTTCTCGGCCGCATCGCCGTCGGCCCGCAGGGACAGTTGTACGCCACGTGGCAAGATGCGCGGTTTTCCAACGGAGCGCGCGACGGCATCGCCTTTACACGCTCCACCGATGGCGGCTTGACCTGGTCGGTACCGACGCAGGTCAATGGCGTGACCAGCGTGCAAGCCTCAACCCCCACCGTGCATGCCCGCGCCGATGGCACCTTGGGACTCACCTACTTTGACATGCGCAATAACACCATCGATGGCAGCACGCTACCCATCGACTATTGGCTGGCCACCTCGCGCGATGGCGTGAGCTGGACCGATCGGCGCGTTACGACCGCGTCATTCGACATGAGCCTCGCCCCGAATGCGCGTGGATTATTTTTGGGCGACTACATGGGGCTTGTCAGCAACGGCGCGAATTTCTATCCGCTGTACGTTCGCACGACCGGTGATCTCACCAATCGCAATGACGTGTTTATGACGCCGATGACGGTGGCGGTTGGGACGGGGCAGACGGCAATATCCGCTTCGAACAACGCTATGGCGAGCAACGCGACCGGCAACGCGCTTTATACCCCGACCACCGTACATAAACTTAGCGTGCATGACAATTTGGTGCGCGCGATGGAAGCCCGCATACCTGGCTGGGCGGCGCGACGCGGTCTCACCCTCCCGCTCGCGACCACGCCGCCATAGGGTACGTCCACACACCGTCTTCAATGCGGCTGCGACTGTCCCCCAATTGACCGGAAGCATTAAACCTGGCACCGGTTCGGTGTTCCACAGGACTTATGGCGGTCAACTGCCGTTCCAAGTTGAGGTTGGTTGACTGCTTGATTCGACGCCGAAAAAAGTGCCGCGGATTAAACCCACAATTCACACCTCCGGGCGCGCAATCGGTATACGCAGCAGGAACGTATCATTGGTTTCAATGATCGCAATGTCGCGCCCAACGCACAGTTGGCACCGGCTGGACAAATTCGGCAGACCCACGCCATGCGATTCATGTGGTGCCAGCGGCCGGCTCTTGCGATTGAACACTTCCACATCATCGGTCGCAATGCGGACTTCGATGCTGAGCGGATGGTCGAGCGATGAATCATTGTGCTTCGCGGCATTCTCAAGCGCGATCTGAATCGACATCGGCACGATCGAGCATGCCTCAGTGGGCAAATTATCCGGAATGAAGACCTGGATTGCGTCACCGTGCCGAAGCTTCAACAACTCCGTAAAGGCGCGCGCAAACGCCAATTCTTCGTTGATGCCCACCAGCCGCGCCGTGTAATTCTTGGTGACGTACGCGTAAACGCTCGACAAGCGCGACACATAGTCGCCGGCGCGTCCCCGATTGGTTTCGATCAGGAAACCAAGACTGCACAACGCGTTGTAAATGAAATGCGGATCAAGATGCCCTTCGAGCGCGCGCACTTCCCCTTCGAGGCGTTGTTGTTGCATTTCGTCGATGGAGCGGCGCTGCAATGCCTGCTCACGCGCAAGGTGAATCGCTTCGTACGCATGGGCAAAGAACAGCGACGTCAACGTAACCAACGCAGTGGCAGCATGGATGGCTGCCGCGTTCGTTCCGCCATTGGTGAAAATCCAGTACCACGCGTGATGCGCAATATACGCGGTGGGTGCTGAAAATGTCGCTGCCATCGCGATCACCGTCAAGATGCGGCGTTGCGGCGAAACCACTTCACTTCCACCATGCCTGCGATCGCGCACCCAATAGAAAATAAAGCGATTGCCGCACCAGAGCAAGTATGCGATCGCCGATAAAAACAGCAGGCTCAACCAATACATTGCGCCGCCAATCGGTGCATCGCGCAATACGCCCGACGCCCAACCGACCGCAATGCCGATCAACGGCGACGCGAGCAGGATTGCCACGCCATCATTGACACGCAGCGCAGAATTTTCCAAAGGTCGGGCACGATTCATTTCAGCGGCACTGGTGAATATCAACGTAACAAAAGTTGGTTACAAAGGTGGCACTCGCGGAAACGACCGGAACAATTCGATACTCGCAAGTCTGAGGTTTCGTGTGCGCCCACGGAGCACTGTTGGCGCGGTGTCAACAGTCTAGCGAGCGAATCGAAACCAAATGGAACAGTCAATGCCGAATGTTTAGTCCGTGCCGGGAACTATTGACGGCAGACGCAGCACCGATAGTCATTGCTGTTCGCCTTGTCAGATTTGTACCGTTCGCCCTGAGGTATCGAAGGGCCTATTTGCGAGCAGCCCTTCAATACGCAAAGCGTACCCTGTCCTGAGCCCGTCGATGGATCAGGGCGAACGGGGCATCGGCGAATTGCAGTGGGATGACATCACTATTTTTCGAGTCTACGGCGCACCATCAAGCATAGATGGGCAACGAACCGCAAGGGTTGCGCCGTGATGACGGGTTTATGGAATTCCCAATCGGGTACTTCTATTCACCCTGTCAATCTCGCGAACGCGGGAATCCAAATTTCGTATTCATATGAGATGCAACGAAAAGTGGATCCCCGCGTTCGCGAGGATGACAAGAATTGAGGGTAAATAGTAGTGCCAAATTGTAAAAATACAATACCAGCGCGCCTCTTCAGCCTTTTTCGCCCCGAAACGCCCGCCAGTGCTAGACTTTTTGCAGCTACCAAGGCTCCAGACAAAACATATACCCATGGGGCCGCACTGTCTTGATCTTCCAGCCGGTTTCCTTGTCTTGCCCAAAGCGGCGGCGCAATCGATAAAGCCTGGCATCGACGGAGCGATCGGCATTGCTGTAATGCAGGCCACGCAGCGACTTCAAAATATCGTTTCGTTGCATCACGCGGCCGGCATTGCTTGCGAGCAGCCACAGCAAATCGAATTCCGCCGGCGAGAGCTCGATACGTTTGTCGTCGAGCACCACTTCGCGGTTGACGCCGTGAATTTTCAGGCGACCGAACTTGAGTACTTCGCCATCGTTGGTGGTCGCAGGCGCGGGATGGGTGCGCCGCGCGATCGCTTTGATGCGTGCGAGTAGCACGCGTGGCTGCACCGGCTTCGCCAGATAGTCATCGGCACCCAGTTCGAGGCCAAGCACCTGATCGAAGTCTTCTTCCTTTGCAGTGAGAATGATGATCGGCACCATGTTGCCCGCGCCACGAATCTCTCGACAGACATCAAAGCCATCCTTGCCCGGCAACATCACATCGAGGATGACCAGATCGGGTTTTTCATCCGCGACGCGTTTGAATGCCTGATCGCCGCGCCCTTCCGCCGTGACCGTGATGCCTTGCTTGCCCAGATAGTCGGTAATCGCGCGGCACAGCTCGACATCGTCTTCTATCAGCAACACTCGGGTGGCGACCTCCGATGCACGTTCAATGGCGATGGCTTCGTTTAATGTGTTCATGTTTGTGCCCTCCGGCAACTGCAAAATTTAACTCCTGCCAAATCGAACATCCGCCCACATTCACTGACCACACTTACCATGTGAGTGAGACGCGGGTGCCGCCCATTTTGGATTCCGAAATCTGCGCCGACCCGCCGTGCCAAAGGGCAATTTGCTTAACGATCGCAAGACCAATACCGGCCCCGCCGGATTGACGGTCCCGGGCACTATCGAGTCGTGTGAAGGGCTCGAACAATCGGTCGCGCTCGGCAACTGGAATTCCCGCACCGTCATCGTCCACATGCATGGTATTTTTGCCGCCTGCAATGCCTACATGCAATTCAACATGCTGCTTCGCGTAGCGAACCGCGTTCTGCAACAAATTGGTGGCCGCACGCGAAAGGTAGCGGTAGTCGCCGGCGATTTCGTCGACGTCGGCAAAGACATCAATTTTAATTTCCCGCCCGGTTGCGGTTGCCAGTTCACGCGCATCATCGGCAATCTCATTCAACCAGGGCTCAACGTCAATGGGGCCAATATCGAGTTTCGGCGCTTCGCGATCCAGCCGCGCATATTCCAATAATTCGGTGGAAAGATCATCGAGTTGATCGATCGCCGTATTCATCAGCCGCAATTCCTGATCCTTTTCGCCGATATTCGTCGCTTGAATTGCAAGCTCGTGACGAAACCGCAAACGCGTGATGGGTGTGCGGAATTCATGTGAGATTGCGTTCGTCAAATTCTTGTGTGACCCCAGTAACGCGGAAATACGGTCTTTCATTTTGTTGAAAGAGTCGGCCAGCGGATAGAGCGCCGCACCTTTTCGCATGTCGACATGAAAATCAAATCGCCCTTCTCCGACCCGCGCGGCCGCCTTTTCCAATGTCAACATATCGCGTCGAAACAAACGCAGCCACAAGTACAGCACCAGCGCGTACATGGACGATTCCACCAGCCAGGTAAACTGGGTCGATGTAAATATGCCGAAGATCAGCCACGGCTGTTGCTTTGCGAAGGGGGCTTTCAAGACCACGACGGTATCCGTGCCAAGAATCGTGTGAAAAATTTCATACCCCGTGCCGCTGGGCAAATCGCGAGAGTAAGGATTTTGTGATCGAATGGTTGCAATATTCTCGGCATTGAATCCGTCCTCTTTGGCTAATTCAGCTAGCGTCAGAATTCGCGACGGACCCAGGAATACCTCGGGCGAGCCGACTCTGGCCTTCAATTTCTCGAATCGTTCCGGCCATTCGGATTTTGGAAACGGTGCGAGAACCTCTTCGATCATCACGTAGGTACGACGGAAACGCTCGTTCGAATTCGACACGACCGTTTTTTCCATCGACCAGTCGAAGACGAATCGCTGAATCTGAAACGAGGTCAGCGACGCCAACAACACCAGCAGCCACAGTTTGAGGAAGAGTTTGCCCATAGATCATCGTAGCAGTACCGAGGCTCACAATATGCAACAGACTGCGACAGTTTGACGCGACAGGTGACTGATTCTCAATTTTAAATATGCGAATTGGAGAACGTCAGCTACGCTACCCACACATCCCCGCAGAAACTCTCTCTGCGGAGACGTGCCGGATGCTGACTATTTGAACCGATAGGTCGCGCTAAAGGCCCCGTTGATGCCTTGTGGGTTGTGGTATGCGGTGTTGTAACCAAGTACGGTATTCGCGTTGTAATCAAAGGGCGGCTTGTAGTCGTTGATGTTGCGAATCACCAGGCCCAATGTCAGATTCTTGAAACCGGTGTAGGTCGCATTCACATCGATGGTCTGCCAGCTTCTGATTGTACAAATGCCGGGAACGTTGGCAATGGCCGCAGTGCCAAGGTAATCCTCGCAGGTGCCAAATCCGTCGCGGTACGCATACTGGCCCACATAGTTGTAGCGCGCACCGACGATCCAATCCTGATAATCCCACGATGCGGCCAAATTGCCGCGCGCCCGCGGCAAGTTGATGCCGCCGATGGCCTCGGTCATCACGTCACTTTTTTCGCGCGCAAACTTGTTGCTTATGTTGTAGGTGCCGGAGCCGGACAAGCGCAGTTTTCCCATCTCGCCCAAATTCAGACGATGAACGATGTCAAGGTCAATGCCCGAGACTTCCGTGCCACCCAGATTCAGGTATTGACGCAAGACGGTTTGGATAGGCCCCGAATTGGGAACCCCGGGCAACCAACTGAGTGGGTTCGGGTCACGCAAGACGGAATTGGCAAACCGCGCCTCGCCCCGAAAATTGCGTGTGACGACAAATGCGGACGAGAAACGATCAATTTCGTTATTGCGGCGAATCTTGAAGAAGTCCATCGTCACGCCCGTGTCTTTGGTCGCATCCCACACAATGCCTATCGTGGCACTCTTTGATTTTTCTGGTTCCAGATTCGGGTTGAACTGGATTTGGGAGGCAACAATGCGGTTGCAATCGTCATCGTCGGCCGTCACTGGGCAGCGAATCGGATCCCGCCCAATGTTCTGGAAAGACCTTACAGACGAGCTTGAAATCTGCGACAACGATGGCGCGCGGAATCCCGTCGAGTAGTTCGCACGCGCGGCCAGCGACGGTAATGCTTTCCATTTGACGCCAATACGCGGATTGCTCGAACTGCCATAATCCGAGTAGCGGTCAAAGCGACCCGCGAGCGTGCCTTCGATAGACTTGGTAATCGGCAACGATGCCTCGACAAACGCGGACGACACATTGCGCGAACCATTGGCAAACGATGCGCCAAGACCTACGAATCGCGAGGCAACGATGTTTGCATCGGGCGTAATTTTCAACTCATCGCGGCGAAATTCCAGTCCTCCCGCAGCCGCGATTGCACCGCCTGGCAAACTGCCGAATTCGGCGGAGCCTTTCAAGTCCCATATCGATGTCGTTGACTTTCCTGAATCGGTGGCACGTGCGCTGATGCGGTCAATCATCGCCTGATTCATCGTGCCATTGAAGCGCAAGCTGCTATCGTTGATGGCGTTCTGCACTTCCGGAAACAGCAATGTGCGGCCGCTGGAGCTGGTCTGCTTGCTGGTGTTGTGCAAGAACGACGACTCCCAATCCCAGCGACCGACTGTACCTTTCAGGCCAGCCAGCACTCGACTATCCTCAGTGACACTAATGGTTTGGGCACGACCCAACTCAACAAATCGATAGCGCAATCCCGCGCGAAAATTGAACGGGTTGTCCGGATGCCCCACCGGCAACACCAGTGCAAAGCGCAATTGCTGGCCGGTATTGCTAAGCCATGTAGTGATTGCTGGCGTACCGGTGGGCGGCGCACCGGTAAAGGTATTGGTGGCCTTGGAAAAACTCACCTCGCCAAACGCCGACAAGGATGCGCTGAAATCGTATGAGCCACGGGCATACCCGGTATCACGAATGGTTTTACCGGATTGTTCAAGGTCATCCCATTGGTTGTAACGACAAAGATTTGCCGTCACGATCGCGCAACCGGGGCGGGCCAACGCAATGGTATTGAAATTGCCGCTGCCGGGCACCGATTCGCGCAGCAAGTTGCCGGGAAACGAAAAGGAACTCAGCACACTGCGCCGGTTCAGGCCTGGCGGATTGGTGCCTAGAAAAGCGTAGCGGTCATCGACATTGTCGTTGTCGCGGATGAGCACCGGATCGCGCTCGAAGCGTTCGTAATTGACAAACACATTGTATCGATCCCGTGCGAGATCGCCAAAGCCCAACGCAACGTTCACTTGCCGGGTCAGAAATTCGCTGTCACCGTTTTGCGAGACCGTTGCGCCGAGAAGCGCGCCGGTAAAGTCCCGACGCAAGATGATATTGACCACACCGGCGATTGCATCCGAACCGTAGACGGCCGACGCGCCATCCTTGAGAATTTCAATGCGCTCAATGGCGGTTGCGGGAATGGAATTGAGGTTGGTAATGACCGAGCTGCCTGTGTTGGGATCGGTAAATGCTGCCGGGCTGATGCGGCGGCCATTCAACAACGTCAGCGTCGACTGTGAGCCCAGCCCGCGCAGCGCAACCGTCGATGTGCCCGGCGAGAAACCATTGCCGCCGGAAATGTCGCTCAACGCACCTCCTTGGGCGATCGACAAATTGTTCAACAGTTCCTGCACCGACGTGGCCCCGCTGCGTTTGATTTCCTCGGCCGTGATGATAACGATCGGCGACGAAGTTTCCGCGTCGATCCGCTTGATGTTCGAGCCGGTGACTTCGATTTTTTCGACTTTTTGCGCGGCGGGTGCCTGCTGCGCAAAAGATGCCCCTGCGCCGAGCGCGCAAATGGCGGCAACCGCGACGCCTAAATACTTCTTTCTTGCCTGCATGTTGATATTCCTTTGTTTGAATATTTAAGACGACCGGATCAATTCAGGTTTTTTGCTTGCGCAAGAAGCAACATGGATTGCGCAAAATTGCCACCAAGCGGATCGCTGTAAAACGCAGAGAGGGCTGGTTGACCAACCCTTTCCCGCATCACAATTACTTGAACTTGTAGTTAATCGTTCCGTAGTAAAAAGCACCCCGCGGATTGTGCTGAGTGATTTCATACGGAATCGCGCCCGATGCCAGATCAACTGGTGGCTCGCGATCGCCCACGTTGCGTCCGCCCAGATTGAACTTGAAACCTTTGAAACCGCTGTAGGATGCTTGCAAATCGACGGTATCGAAATTGCCAATCTTGTTCACGGCAGCCGGTGCGGCGGAAGCCGATTTGCCGAATTTATCGATGTGATTAAACGTCGCTTGCAAGAACCACGGTCCAGTGTCCCAACTGAGGCTATAGTTGCCGCGCCAGCGTGGGATCGTGTAGGTACCAGCGAATTCTTCAAGCGGATCGATAGCGAGGTTCTGTGTCTTGTAGCTGTGGACGTAAGTATTGGTGCTGTTCAGGCTAAAGGTGCCGTATTCGTTTTTAGCAATGCGCCAGCGCAGATCAAAGTCGTAGCCCTTGGTGCGCAACTCGGTCAGGTTGACAAACTGGTTCAGCACACCAAGCACATCGCCAGGCGCGTTACGCGAAATATCGGTGGCGTTCGGCGCTGCGCGCAGAATGCGTGCCGCATAGGCCGGGTTGGTCGCCTCGAGATTGAGTGTGGCCTGAACGCCCTCGGTGCTGATGATGTTTTTCTGAGCGATATCGAAGCCATCGACGGCAATGCTAATGTCCTTGTTTACGTCCCAGACAAAGCCCAGCGAGTAGCTGGTTGATTTCTCCGGTTTCAGGCCAACGCCGGCGGCGATGATGCCGGGTGCGCTAATCAACGGGCAGTAGGCCGTGTTGATCGCGCAGCGACGGGTATCGGTCACGGTATTGAACGCGAAAGCCTGCGAATCGCCGGCCTCAACCAGGTTAGGCGCGCGAAAGCCCTTTGCGTAGGAGCCACGCAACATGAATTCGCGCATCGGCGTCCATCGGAACGCCACCTTGGGTGTCGATGATGAGCCGAAGTCACTGTAGTGGTCAGTGCGGCCGGCGACTTGCAATTCAACGTTCTTGATGACCGGTATGTTGAATTCAGCATAGCCCGATGTCAGCGTGCGGTTGCCCTTTGCGCGGCTACTGCCACGACCGAGTACGTCGCCGCGAATCAGCACATCGTCGGCGATATCGTTCAGCGACTCTTTGCGCGTTTCCAGACCAACCGCGACAGCCAGCGGACCCGCCGGCAGCTGCATCAGTTCGCTTGAACCCTTGATGTCCCACTGTTTGAGAATGGTTTCGCCTCGGCGCTGGTAGTTCACGCGCAGCCGATTGTAAGTGGCTTGCGTATTGGCCGAGGGATTCAGAAAGTTGTAGGAACCATCGGCAATCACGGCCAGCAAACCCGGTATGAGGATGCCGTTCTTGTCATCCTGCGTGGAATAACTGTTGGCGTAAATGATGCCGCTTTCCCAATCCCAAGTACCAATCGTGCCTTTCAGTCCCGCGACGACGCGCTTGGCATCGGTCACATTGAATACTTGACGCGGACCGACATCCGAGAATCGATAGCGCACATCAACCGGCACGCTGTAGGGATTGTTGGGATGGCCAACCGGCAGACGCGCATTGATCTGGCGCGCGATGCCGGGGCCCAGTTGGGTTGACGGCACGCCAAAAGGAGCGACTTGGGTAAAGGTTTCGGTCTTGTTGTAACCAAGCTCCAGGAAGCCTGACAGGTTGGTGCTGAAATCAACGGTCATGCGCGAGAACGCTCCCAGCCGTTCCGTCTTTGGTATCAGGGTTGCATAGACGTTGGTATCTTCAACGCACTGTAGTACGGTGCCAATCGTTGCCTGCCGGTCTGCGGGGCAAGTTGAAAACGGGATGCGTGTTGGACTGAATGGCGCTGGAAATCCGGCTACGCGAGCGTAACTGCCGGGACTTGAGATCGTACTGCGAACATCGGTTCCACCCTGAAAGCGGAGCTGATTGGCAGTGCGACTAAAGTCCCGGTCGCGCGCCCAGATGATGTCGCGTTTGAAATAATCAACGACGCCGATGACATTGAATTTGTCCTGCCCGGCTTTGCCCCAGCCGGCAGCAATGCTGGCGCGGGTTTCGGCGCCATCGTCCTTTGAGGTAGTACCGTAGCCGCCGGTGAGCTCGAGACCCGTGAAGTCTTTGCGCAAGATGATATTGACCACGCCGGCAATTGCGTCCGAGCCGTATATGGCGGAGGCACCGTCTTTCAATACTTCAATGCGCTCGATCGCGGCCAAGGGAATGCTGTTCAGATCAACAAACGTATCCTGCAAGTTCTGTGCGAACGGATTATTCGCCATGCGGCGGCCGTTGATGAGCGTCAGCGTTGATTTCTGACCAAGACCGCGCAGCGATACGCCGGCCGATCCGCGCGCAAAACTGCCGGTGAAATTGTCGTCGTAGGAAGCCGAGCTGTTGATCGGCAAGTTCCGCATCACCTCGCCCACTGTAGTCTGGCCGCTGCGCTCTATATCCTGCCGCGTGATGATTTGTACCGGTGCCGGGCCTTCCGCATCGACACGCTTGATGTTTGATCCGGTGACTTCGATTTTTTCGATTTTTTGTGCAGCGGGGGCTTGCTGCGCAAGTGCGGCACTCGACCCCATCATTCCGCCCACTGCACCCGCGCATATTGCGGCTAGCGAACGAGTGAGTATTTTTTTCTTGGCCTTCATGAATAGTCCTTTTGAGTGGAATGAGGTTGTGCGTTAAATGACGGATTTTGAGATGGCGCACAGGCACTCGTCCTGTGCGCCGATTCGGACGTCACGCCTGTTTAGAACTTCGCTTGCGCCTGCACCATCAAGCGGCGACCGATCACGTCATAGGTCGAGGGGTCGGTGCCCGATTGCACGTTCGGGGAGTAGGTGCGCGGTTTTTGATCGAATGCATTGAGCACACCAAAGCGCAAGGTGAAGTTCTTGGCGAAGTTGTAATCGACGCCCAGATCCCAGTAAGTTGTCGCCGGGACTCCGCTGAAAGACTCGCCCGGAAACATCAGCGCCATGCGGTTTTCCATCTTGTCGATGTAGCGCGCCCGTGCATCGAAACCGAAGTCGTACCACTTGTATCGCGCGGAAAAGCTGGCCTTGATCTTCGGAAATGCCTGACCGAGTCCGGCGCCGAAGTAAGGAATGGTTCCCTTGAAGTCGTTTTCGGGAAAGATGCTAACGGTCTGCAGCTTGTATGCGAGCAGGTAGCTCAGTTGCATGGCCAAATCCAAGCGGCCTGGACCCAATTTGCGACCCCAATTGACTTGCGTGTCTATCCCCTGGGTCTTGATCTTTCCGCCGTTGAGCGTCGGAAAGTTGCCCGTCGCGGTGGTCAGGTCAAGCACCTGAATAATGTCATTGGCCCGTACCAACGCCGCGCAATTGCCGTAGGCCGCGTTGTATGCCGGATTGTTGCCGTAGTAATTGAAGCAATCGGCAATGTACTCGTTGGAGTCGGCATACAGGATGGCATCCTTGACCTTGATCGAGTAGTAGTCGAATGACGCGCGGATGCCCTCGAGCGGACCGCTAATTTTGGGTGCCCACACCATGCCCAGCGTAACGCTGTTGCCGGTTTCCGGCTTGAGGGTCGGGTTGCCGACCAGAAAAATGGTCGCCTGCGTTCCAGGCGTCTGAACAAAGGTGGTTACGCCACCGCCGAGTCCGCCGAAGGCACCGGCGTTCTGGCACAGCGTCGCCAAACGCGCCGCGTTGGTGCCGGTGGTGCGCGCCACACTGGTCACCGAGCAGGGATCGAATATCTGCGGGGCAGATGCGCTGTCGAAAAACAGTTCGCCGAAGTTGGGCGCGCGCACTGATTGTTGCGCCGAGCCGCGGACGCGAATCGTGTCGGTCGGCTCCCAGCTGAAGTCGATGGCCCAGGCACTACTGGTTTGCTTGGTGCTTTCCAGCCCGGTAATTTCGTTTCTGGATTGGCTCGATGAGTTTCGATACGCCATGTGCAGATCGACCGAGCGCGCAAACGGCAGGTTGCGAGCCAGTGGCAGCGTGACCTCGGCAAAAAAATCGCGGAAGTTGTTGCTTCCTCCCGCAGGATTCTGCGCATTGAATCCGGAAATGGGCCCCGAGGCAGAGCCGGGATCGAAGTTGTATGTGAAGTTGCGGAATTCCGCGCCGAAAACCGTGGAAATCGGCCCGTTGGCCAGTTGCGCGATGTCGCCAGTCACGAATGCCTGACCGATCGTCTGGGTAAATTCATTGGTCAGCGCACCACTCACGCGCAGATAGTTTTGGCATGCCGGCGAAAGCGTTTGCCGACCGAACGGATTGACGCCGCCGGCACATAGCGAGGCCCCGCCATCGGGTGCCGCCAGCGCGGCGAGCAGTTTGTTGGTGTCAACGTTGTTGCTTTGCTGGTTGATGATCTTGGTGCGGCCTTCGGAAACGTAGGCCTCCCACCGCCAGTTGTCGCCCAGGATGGGTCCCTTGGCGCCGCCCATGTATTGGGTCACCGTGTTCTCGTAGTTTTGGGTACGAAGCCCAATGGCCAAGGTGCGCCAGCGCATCAGGAATGGCTCGGTGGCACCTGAGCCGACGATGTTGGGGTCGTCACCAGTGCGCGAATTAAGCAGCGCTCTCAAATCGGCGGGAATGAATGGATTGGTCGTCGGCACGATCAATTGCGTGCCCACGTTACGGCCGGGTGTCACCAAGGTACTCGACGCCTGCAACGAGGTTGCCACATCCGGAGCCGCCACCGTCACCGTGGATACCGGAGTCGGCGCCAACGCGCTCACCGAGGTATAGACCGTGTTGGAGAAATTGCTGAATACTTCAATTTCATTGCCGAACTTGTAGTTGGCCTTGCCGGTGACCGACTTGCGCTCCAAAGGCAGAACCAACACGTTGGGCGCATCGAAGTTGTAAACGTAGA
>JANOKK010000383.1:0-2183 GCA_031419255.1 Betaproteobacteria bacterium | reverse complement strand
CCGTTGCGCGCCGGTATCACCGCCAGCTTTGTGCGTGACCCGGTATCGGGCGATGTGGGTCAGCTGAACATCGACCGCTTCTCCAACCCCGAGCTTCAGCCGGAAAAATCCAAGCAGTTCAGCCTGGGCGTGATATACGAGCCTTCGCGCAACTGGAGCGGCAGCGTGGACTATTGGTCGATCCGCAAGACCGACATCATCTCGGAAATCGGCGAAGAGACCATCTTCAGCAATCCGATCTATTACAACAACACATCCATCGTGAGGCGCTTCTCGGACAACTTTGTTGATGTCATCACGGTGAAGAAGGAAAACCGCGGCAAACTCAACACCTCTGGCTTTGACCTGGCATTGCGTTGGCGCGGTGATAGCGGCCCGTATGGCCGCTTCAGCGCCGGTTTGGTTGGCACCGTGATTACTGAGTACGAGTTTGCAACCGACCCGCGCTCACCGCTGGTTGATGGCCTCGGCCGCTTCCGCGACGACAAGGCCGTGCAGCGCTGGCGCCACAAGCTTAACCTCGACTGGGATCGTGGTCCCTTCGGTCTGACGCTGGCCAACACCTATCTGTCGAGCTATCGCGACCAAAACGTCCCTGGTCTGGCAGCACCGGAATGGAACAACCGCGACGTGGATGCCTACTCGTTGTGGGATCTGACTGGTAGCTACCGCATCACGCAGAGCCTGCGCCTGCGCGCAGGCGTGCTAAACGTGCTGAACACCGCGCCGCCGTTCACCAACCAAGCGCGTTACTTCCAGACTACGTGGGATTCGAGCTATGGCGACCCGCGCGGCCGTTCGTACTACGCGTCACTGACCTACTCGTTCAAGTAATCAGCAATTCGAAAGGCGTCCATAGAGGCGTCGTCAACAAAATCAGTAGCCTCTAAGTTCAAACAAAAACCCTCATCAGCAAAACTGATGGGGGTTTTGCTTTGGAAGCTATGACTCATTTGTTGATCGACTCGGCAATTGGGATAAGCGCAATTGGGGCCGAATGGCACTTACATAAGAGGTTTGAGATGCTTCGTATGAGGAACAGGTGTGTCGAAGTGCAAAAGTAAACATTGTCTCCCCGGCGCAGGCCGGGGGTGAGGCGGGGAATTCGCAGAGCATGCTCTGCGCCTGACGAACGCCAATCCCATGCAGGGGATTGGCCCAAGTTTTGTGGGTGACGGCAAGCAATTCAAATAGGCCCCCGGCCTGCGTCGGGGAGACAGGTTAAGTAAGTGCCATTCCAATTGGGGCCCTTTTATTTGCCCTCAATTATTGTCATCCTCGCGAACGCGGGGATCCATCTTTCGTTGCAACTCAAGTGTTTACTAAATTTGGATTCCCGCGTTCACGAGAATGACAAGGTAAATTGAAGTACCGACTGACAAAACACGAGCGCTGGCGAGCCTTTTCGGCACAAAAGCCGCCAAACACCGCACCAGTGCTGGTGTTTCGTTTGCACGGCGCGCGTTTAGTATGATGCGAACTCAATTCGCTATCCCGCCGCCAATGTCCGCCACCTTAATCTTCATTTGCATCGCCGTTGCAACGCTCGTCACGTCCTTCATCTCCGGCATCCTCGGCATGGCCGGTGGGATGATTTTGATGGGCGTGTTGCTGGCACTCTTGCCGCTGCCGGCGGCGATGATGTTGCACGGCATCGCGCAGCTCGCCTCCAATGGCGGACGCGCGTGGCTCTGGCGCCGCGAAGTGAACTGGCGCATTTTTCGCGGCTACGCGATGGGCGCGATGGTCGCGTTTGCACTGTTCCTCGCCGTGTTGCTGGTGGTCGCCAAACCCGTCGCATACATCTTGTTGGGATTGACGCCGTTCATTGGTTTCGCGCTGCCGAAGCAGCTCGCACTCAACGTCGATCGTCGCGGCCATCCGTTGGGGTGCGGCGTGATATGCACGGGCATGCAGTTGCTCGCGGGCGTTTCCGGGCCGCTGCTCGATGTGTTCTTCGTGCAATCCAAAATGGATCGGCGCGGCGTGGTCGCCACCAAAGCCATGTCGCAAACCCTCGGGCACTTCATCAAGATCATTTACTTCGGTGGCATCGGTGCCGCGAGTACCAGCGGCGATGCGCTTGCCGGGCTGTCGCTGTCGCTGATCGTGGCCTGCGTACTGCTCGCGTTCACCGGCACCACGCTCTCGCGCCGCGTGCTCGAAAAAATGTCCGACGCCAA
>JANOKK010000382.1:0-1177 GCA_031419255.1 Betaproteobacteria bacterium | reverse complement strand
ATGGAGACGCTGAAGAAGCGACTTGAAGAACAAAAAGGCCGGCATCAGGGTGGATCGAAATGGATTGGTACGGCAGGCACGTCGCCGTTCGGCGCTTACGGTTTCAACCCGGAAGGCATTCGCATCGGTCAGGAGGGATCGCGTAATCGCAGCGCCGTGAAGGTGTGGGATCAGCGCAATTTCCGCGATTACGACGACAACGTCGAGCTCGGCATTCGCAATATCCAATTGGCGCTCAGGCGATTGCGCAAGTTCGCGCGCGAGGGGGCAGAGGAAGAGCTCGACATGGACGGCACCATCCGCGCCACCGCCCACAACGCCGGATGGCTGGATTTGAAGCTGGTGCCGGAGCGTCACAATAAAGTGAAGGTGCTGTTGTTTCTCGATGTCGGTGGTTCGATGGATGATTATGTGCACCGCTGCGAAGAACTTTTTTCTGCGTGCAAAACCGAATTTAAACACCTGGAATATTTCTACTTCCACAATTTCATCTACGAAGGCGTGTGGCGCAACAATCGCCTGCGTCACGCCGAAAAACTGTCGACCTTCGATGTGCTGCACAAATACGGCCCCGACTACAAATTGATCATCGTCGGCGACGCTACCATGAGTCCCTATGAAATTCTGCAACCCGGTGGCAGCGTCGAGCACTGGAACGACGAAACCGGCGCGATCTGGCTGAAGCGCATGACCGATTTCTATCGGCACTCGGTATGGATCAACCCAACGCCGGAATCGCAATGGCTGTGGACGCAATCGATCAAGATCGCGCGCGAACTCATGGAGGATCGGATGTATCCGATGACGGTCGCCGGGCTGGAAAAGGCGATGCGCGAACTTTGCTGAGCTTTTTTGGGCATTCAGCATGCAGGCGGGCCATTGGATTTACAATGACAAAACAATAAAACTGAATCGGAGGGGTTAAGTGCGGATTGCCATGCTGGAGGACGATCTCGACGTCGCGGCGGCCATGCAACTCTGGCTGGAAGGCGGGGGCCACACTGTCCATCATTTCGCGTCAGGCAAGGCCATCGTCCGCGAGGCCACGCGCGAGAGCTTCGACTTGTTCCTGCTGGATTGGCAGGTGCCGGACATGGCGGGCGACGAAGTGCTGAAATGGTTGCGTGAAAAAAATCACTCGACGGTGCCGGTGCTGTTCGCCACGGGCCGCGATTCC
>JANOKK010000381.1:0-4643 GCA_031419255.1 Betaproteobacteria bacterium | reverse complement strand
TTCAACTGGCGAAAAAACTACTTGATCAACCTTATTGCATACGGCACGCGGAAATTAGCGCCTTTAGATGCACCAATTGCCCCCATCACGCAAAACACCAAGTGGACGATCAGGACGGCGGCAATCACCAGCAGGCCGATGACGATGAACGTCAAGATCACGCCGGCGAAGTAGCCGATCATCATCGTGATCGACCAGTTGAGTGCCTCTTTGGATTGATCGACGATGTAGGGATCATCTTTTTTGACGAGATAAAAAATCAGACCGGGAATGAAACCAAAAATAATCGTGCCGACCCAAATCATCAACGCCATGTTTTTTGATTCCTGATTCGGTTCCACACTGGTTGTGGCTGCCGGTGTTGCGGTGACTTCATCCATCGTTGCCTCCCTGGTTAATGAATAAATGCAGCGTTAGGTTACTCCCGGCGGCGGAAATCCACCAGTGCGAGGTTGAAGCCGAGCGTTATTTATGCAATGTGCACGCATGCCTCTAAGAAACGTTGGCCGATTCGTATTCGTGGATTTGCGCGATAGTGAATTCCGCCATATTCTTTCCGCTGCGCCATGCACGATGCCATGACAATGTGTGACTGAGCGCAGTCTCCAACTTCCAGCGAGGGAGCCACGCCAGCCGGGATTTTGCTTTGGCGCTGTCCAGCTTCAGGTGGTTTGCTTCATGCGGCTGCGGAGAATCGTCGCATTTCCAACTTGAGCCAGATATTCCGGCGCAGAGGTATTCAACAATCCACCCAACCGGTTTGGCGTCCTCATCGTTGGAACCAAAATTCCATGCCTCCGCAAATGCGTCGCCTTCACCGTACAGCTTTTCGGCCAACGTCAAATATCCGGAGAGAGGCTCCAGAACGTGCTGCCACGGACGGGTTGCATTGGGTGACCTGATCGTCAATGTTTTGCCGGCGTCAAGCGCGCGCAAGAAATCGGGGATGAGCCGGTCGTCTGCCCAATCGCCTCCACCAATGACATTTCCCGCACGTGCACTGGCCAGATGGGTGCCCGCAGATGTCAAAAACGAACGACGATACGACGATGTAATCAACTCAGAGCAACCCTTGCTGCTTGAATATGGGTCATATCCGCCCATCGCCTCGTTTTCCCGATATGCCCATACCCACTCGCGGTTTTCGTAACACTTATCAGTCGTTACATTGACCACTGCAACGACTCCGGGCGTATGACGCACCGCCTCCAGCAGATTGACGGTACCCATTACGTTGACAGAAAACGTTTCGACGGGATTGGCGTATGAGGCGCGTACCAGTGATTGCGCCGCGAGGTGCAACACAATTTGCGGTTGCGCATTGCGAATTGCCAGTGACAGCGCATCGGCATTTCGAATATCAGCGACAACGTGAGACTTGATTCGTGACGACAGACCACATGTATCTGCAAAACTTGGGTTCGTCGGCGGGTCAAGCGAATAACCATGTACATCGGCACCCATGTCGGTCAGCCAAAGTGCAAGCCAGCCACCTTTGAATCCAGTATGGCCCGTCAGAAAAACCCGTTTTCCACCCCAAAAACTTCGATTCAAAGCCCTGTCCTTTCCAGTTTCATCGCATCAGCGTGACCGCAGCCAATTCCGCACAACGCATCCGATGCCATCATGTCCCTCGTTTCAACAAGTCGCACGGCAACTTGAACGGAACTTGCACGCCAATGTTGTCGCTGAGCCTTATATAAACAGACAATTCTTGCGCCCATAAAATGCCTCTGCGTAACCTTCCGCTGCGTTGCATTCAATGCCGCGAAGCCTTGCAAGTGCTTCAAAGGTGCTTCGTGTGTACCATTTTCGGCTGAGTTGACTTGGAAAACAGTCGAGCAAAATTTGTATCTTTGTTTCCAGCAAATCGCAAGTTAGCGGTACGTACGTGTTTGGTACGCCGAGGTCTCCATCAAACTTTGGGATTTCATATTCGAGAATCAGGTGATCCCGGAAAGTGTTCCAGGTAAGTTCATTGGCAATTCGATGATCCTGATGTAAATCACCACGAAAGTGCGTAAATATGAGTTCCGGACTGTACGCCTTCAATGTCTCAAAGTAGTCTTTCAGAGTCGGGCCGTCGTAGGGGAAGAAGCTTCCACGGAACTGTTCCACTTTAATCGTGGAATTGCGTGCACCCGAAAGAAGACGCGCCGCCGCTGCGTGCGTTTCCGCGCCACGCTCCGCATCTGAACTTAACGTAACCCAGACAAATCGAGAATCTGGCCAGCGCTCGACCATTTGCAAAATGGTTCCTCCGCAACCAATTTCGAGATCGTCGCAGTGCGCGCCCAATAGCAAAACACAAGTGGGAGACTTGGGTGAATTGAAGGAAAGAGGCTTCATTGTTTTTGCCCGAAACAGATTCAACGTCGTCGAATAATTGACAACACTCAACGATATAAATTGATCAATTACTTCAGCTTCCGCGCGATGTAAATCGCATCGTTTTTATGCACCCAACTAAGCGCCCTCGACGGCGCTATGGTAGGCAAGATTGTAGCGCTCGGCAGCAGAGCGCCACGTCGCACCGTTCATCGAATCTGCAATTGTTGCATCGTCCCATGTCCGCTCATACAACGCTGCGTCGAGTGCGTCGGCGAAACCTTCGACATCCTGGGGCTCAACCAGAATCCCTGTGTCTGCTCGTACCATTTCAGGAATCCCGCCCACTCGCGATGCGACTACCGGTCGTCCTGACGACAAAGCCTCAATCACTACATTTGGACACCCTTCGCGAAGGCTAGGTAAACAAAATACATCACACGCCCCCAGCCAGCCGGCAACCGCAACGTGATCCTGTTGTCCCGCAAACAGGCAATTTTCTGCAACATTTATTGATTGTGCAAGTGCCTTCAATTCGTTGAATAGCGGGCCATCGCCCACCAAACAAAAAAGGAAATCTGAGCGGTGACTTTTGAGTCTTGCGAGTGACTTTACAATGGTGGTGAGCCCCTTTTCTTCGCTTAGTCTCCCCACGTACAAGGCAATTTTCTTGTCGGTCGGCAATCCGAGCAATTTGCGAGATGACCATTTGTCACGAAGGTGGAAGAGTGAAACGTCGACACCGTTGGGGATAGTGGAAATGCGCGCTCCTGGGATGCCATGAGACACCATGCCATCGCGCAACGCTGCGGACACCGCCGTAATGGAATGTGCATTTTGAAGCATCGACAAAATCTGGCGTCGCTTACCACCCTCATTAAGCATCCGGTTAACATCGCAGCCAAGCGCGGTTGGCACCATTGGAATTCCAAGTCGACGCGCGATCCAGCCTGCGGCCACGGAATCAGGATATAGCCACATCGAATTGATGACATCAAATTTTTTCGCCCGATGCAGGCGCCGAACAGTCAAGTACGTGCCAATGAACATCAATGCAGCCAAGAGCGGCTCAGACACGCGAGGTAGAACGATGTACTTTGGCGAAAATACTTTTGTCCCACGGATTGTGTACTCGCCGGGGACTTGCGCGAACTCAAACCAGCGCGGGAAACGCCGCAGGAACGCGAGATTCGGGAACCACGGCAACGGACAAATAACGGTCACGTCGCATATTTCTCCAAGTTCCCGCGCAAGTTGCTCGGTAAAGATGCCGCGCGTATTGTCGACGGGATTTGGAAACAAGTTCGTAAACAGTAGTACCTTGAGCCTTGGTTGATTCGTCGGCGTCATGACCATCAATCAATGTATTTCCGGTGCCAGAGTTCGAGCGCAAGAAGTGAAAAAATTCGTCGGCTCAAATCCTCGCGCCCACTTTTATGTTGTTCCAGCACATGCGAAATATAAGTGGGTTGAAAGTAACCACGCGCCAGCGTGCGGGTATCCAGTAAAATTTCGCGCACCTTTTCGAATAGTGGCCCTCGGAACCATAATGCAATTGGCACAGGAAAACCCTTTTTGGGACGATAGATGATTTCGCGCGGCAAGTACTTTTCCATTACCTTTTTCAACAGGTATTTCCCTTCGTCGCCATTTCTCCGGAACGAATCTGGCAACGCCGTGCAAAATTCAAGCAAGTGATGATCAAGCATCGGAACGCGAAGCTCGAGTGAGCACGCCATGGTCATCTTGTCAGCTTTGAGAAGCAAATCATCCGGCAACCACGTCTTCAGATCGACGTAGGTCATTCGACGAAGGTCGGTTGCATCCAGAATCGCGCCAAACATATCCTCAAAGTAATTTCCGACTCGATCGCCGACATGCGCTGAAAAAGTGGGCTGATACATTCTATTTTTTATTGTGGCTGTTACGTCGTTTGAAATTCCCCAATACCTATGTGAATTTGGCTTCCCCGCCCAATCCCAATACTTTGCAGATTTCTCCGATGCCATCGCGTGACGACCAATAAATCGGTGCAATGGCGTCGGGAGCAATCCAACAATCGCGTTCAGTTTATCCACCCTGGGCATGATCTTGTACAGTGGATAGCCGGCAAGAATTTCGTCACCGCCCTCACCAGAAAGAATGACCGTTACATGTTCGCGCGCAAGCTTGGAGAGTTGAAAAAGTGCAACCGCTGCGCTCTCAACAACTGGTTCCTCCATATGTTCAAGTAGCAAATCCAAAGAATCGAAGAAGTCGCCCGACTCGAGAATGAACTCACGATGTTCCGTATTAAAAGCCTTGGCAACAATTCG
>JANOKK010000380.1:0-7948 GCA_031419255.1 Betaproteobacteria bacterium | reverse complement strand
CCGACCGAACGCGCAAGTCGTAGGGCGGATTTATCCGCCAATCCATTCGTCCATTCGTGCGGCACCGATGGCGGACAGGTCCGCCCTACCGAACGCGCCAATCGTAGGGCGGATTTATCCGCCGATCCATTCGTCCATTCGTGCGGCACCGATGGCGGACAGGTCCGCCCTACCGAACGCGCAACGCGCAACAATGAAACTCAGGCACTGGCGCGGTGTTCAAAGGCAAAAACGCCTGAAAGGTGCGCGGGTGCTTGACTTTGAATCAATCGCGGTGAATTGGCGAGATCCACGCGTGCCCGTTAGACACGGGCCGAAGCCGCGACAACACTCTTGTCAGAACGGCTTTTCGCGAATCAAAGTACCGCTTCCAATCCTTTGCGATCCAGCAGGTTCAGTAATTTCAATGACGGGCCGCTTGGATGCTTATCGCCGACCTCCCATTTGCGCACTGTCGAGAGACTTGTATTCAATACGGCGGCAAGCACCGACTGGCTCAGTTGTAGATGATCACGCAGCGCACGAATTTTTTCACTGTCGTACGCCGGAATCGGATCAAGGCACAGTACATCGAACTTGCGCATCTTGCGCTTATCAATGAAGCCAAGGCGATGCAGATCACGGGCTGTCTCATGCGCCGCTTCAAAAATTCGGCTTTTAGCCTTAGGTTTTGTGATCATTGCAAATCTCCTGTAACGAACTATCTTGAACGGCGACGTCAAGCTGCTGCCCCGATCTGGCCAGCAATTCCTTCGCGATGTCCTGCAATGCCTCCAGTTCATCGTCTGCGATGTTGGCGCGATCATTCTTCTCGAACCCATAGACAAAAAACCATCTACTCCCTTGGTTGGTGGCGATAAGTGTTCTAACGCCGCCGCGCTTGCCTCGACCTGCGAGCCCGATCCGTTTTTTCACAATACTGCCACCAAGGTCGGCATCGATCAGCCCTCGAACCATTTCATCCACAGCGGCGCACAACGCGCTGTCCGTCAGTTCCGTCTTTCGCATCCAGCGATTGAAATGGCGGGTTTTGAACACTCGACGCATTCTTGAATTATGCCACTAAGTGGCGTAGCTGGGATAGAAAAATTGCAGGTGAAAAATAATTCCGTGCCGTTGATGATTGCCACGCGCCGCGCAATGGCGTTTGGCCAATCGCTTCATCGTCGGCTATTCCGGCAACCTCGGTCGCGCGCATGGGGGCGAATGCGCGGGCGATGTTCGATTCCATTTCCATTTCAAAAATGTATTGTCATCCTGAGCACAGCGAAGGATCTCGTTATGACAAGATCCTTCGCTCCGCTCAGGATGACAGCACAAATGATTGAGCAATCGAATGAGAATAAGTTTACGCAGACGATCGCGATGGGGAAGTGGCGGGCAGTGTTGGCGGAAGTGCAAGCGTAGGGCGCACTTGTCCGCCAATGGTTCCGTGCGGTGACCCACACGTCATCCCCATCTCGCCCTTCGCCCATCAATGGGGAGTTGATCGAATTGGCGGACAAGTCCGCCCTACCGAACTCGCAACGCGAAACAATGAAACTCTCGCACTGGCGCGGCGTTCCAAGGCAAAATGGTCTGGGAGGATCGCCAATGCTTGATCACTCAGGAAATTAGATCGTCAAGCGACTCGCAGCAACAAACGCTTCCCGCAAGCCTTTACATATTTGCGCAAAGTCGCGACCGAAGGAGAATGCTTTCCCGTCGCCAATGCTCGTTCAAGTCGCGCAATCGATGGCGCGTGAGTTCCCATGCGTTCGGCAACTTCCGCTTGCGAAAGCCCAGCTTCCTGCCGCGCCTTAAGCAAAGCATCCAGCAGCGCAGATTCCTCACGTTCAATGCGCTCCACTTCCGCTCGCACGCCTGGGCGGCGCAGGAGTTTCTTCACCACTTGATCATGTGTTTTCATTTTTGACCTCTTTCAATCGTGCTTCCGCGAGTGCGCGCTCGCGCAACGGTGTCTTCGCGGACTTCTTTACGAAACCATGCAACATCACGATGCGCCGTCCAACCAGTGTGCAGTAAAAAACTCGGGCGATTCCTTCGGCCCCCTTCAGGCGCAACTCGAAAAGCCCTTCTCCAAAAGCTTTCGTGTGCGGCTCACCGAGATTCGGCCCAAGCGCAATCATCCTTCGCGTCAATACGATATATCGTGCAGCAAGCGTATCCGGCAGCGCCAGAATCTCGTCCTGTACCGCTTCGCTGTAATAGGTGATCGTGTAATCCACTTTCAAATAATAACAAATATGTTAGTGCTCGGCAAGCGCTACCGCGGCATCGCCGCCAGGCGGGCGGTGCTTAAAGAGGCGCAGCAAAAGTAGGGCGGACTTGTCCGCCATTTGTTGCGTGCGGTGATCAGATTGGCGGAGAAGTCCGCCCTGCATGTCTAGCACTGGTGCGCCGTTCAGGCCGTTTTCATTCAGAGACCCTCGCCAATGCTAGACGTTTACCAGTTGGTCTTCTGCAATAAGTGCATTCGCCGCGATGTCTGGCCGGTTGCGCAGTACGGTGTAGTGCGGGGTGAAATCGGGCGCGGTCGCGTCGAACAATTCCTGAAAACTGTCGATCACGAAATACGTTTCCTGAAATGTGTCGATCTTGTATTTCGATTGCATCACGCGCAGCAAATCGAAGCGAATGCGATTCGGCATCAGGCTTTCGATGCAATACGGCAATTCACCGGCTGACGACAAAATTCCCGCGCCATAAGAGCGTAATCCTTTCGGCGTGCGGATCAAGCCAAATTCCACCGTGTACCAATACAAGCGCGCCAAATAATCGAGCGCGTTGAGCCCCTTCGCTTTGACGCCGCCCTTGCCATACGCGTCAAGATAATCGGCGAAAAAATTGTTGAACAACAGCGGAACGTGTCCGAAAAAATCGTGAAAAATATCCGGCTCAACGATGTATTCAAATTCCTCGGGATTACGCAGCCATACCGAGACCGGGAAGCGGCGGTTGGCGAGATGCGTAAAGAAAACATCGTCCGGCAATAGCCCCGGTACTGCAACCAATGTCCAGCGTGTGGCGGGAAACAGTTTTGCGTTGATTGCATCGAAATGCGGAATGCCCGCGCCGAAATTCAACGCGCCGAGGATATCGATAAATTCATCGCACGCGTATTTCGGCACTAATGCCGATTGGCGCGCGTACAAGCGTTTCCACAAATCCTGCTCGGCATTCGAGTAGCGCGAATAGTCCTGCTCGACCGTGTAATCCGGCCGCATCATCGAATAATCGCCGCGCAAGGCGTGATCGGTTTGTCCGGCCACTACTTGAGCCCCGCCGCGTTTGCCTTAGTGACGCGATTCTTGATCGAGCCGAAGATCGTCTCGCCGTGATGATCGAACATGTCAATTTCAATCTCGTCGCCGAACTTCAGGAATTCTTCTTTCGCTGCACCCAGTTCCACCTGCTCCACCAACCGCTTTTCCATGATGCAGGCATAACCGGTAGTTTTGTCGTGGTTCGATACCGTGCCGGAACCGATCAACGTACCCGCCATTAAGGGCCGCGATTTGGCCGCGTGCGCGATCAGATCAAAGAGCGAAAACGTCATGTCGTCAGCCGCATTGGGATTGCCAAACCATTGGCCGCGCACGTGACAGACGAGGCGGTAGTCGAGCTTACCGGCGCCTTTTTCATCGTTCCATGCGCCGCCCAATTCGTCCGGCGTGACGGCGACTGGCGAGAGCGCGTTGAGGCCTTTGCCATTCACAAAACCGAAGCCTTTTTGCAATTCGGCGGGGATCAGTCGGCGATACGAAATATCGTTGATCAGCACCACCAACCGCACCGCAAGAGCCGCTTCCGCAGGTGTTGCACCCATTTTCACGTCGCCCGTGATGACGCCCACTTCGCCTTCCAGATCCGCACCCCACTCCTCGGAGATGATTTCGAGGTCATCGCGCGGCCCCAACATCGAATCGCCGCCGCCTTGGTACATCAGCGGTTCGCTATAAAAACTCTCCGGCACTTTGTCGTTGCGTGCGCGGCGCACGCGCTCGACATGCGAAAGATATGCCGAGCCATCGAGCCACTGATGCGTGCGCGGCAGCGGTGCTGCCAACCGGTTCTCGGCAAGCGCTTTCTGAAAATCGATAATCGGCCGGCTCGTGCCCGCGTCAATCGCCTCGAATTCATTCAACAACTGCGCCTCGACCTGACGCCAGTGTTCGAGCGCGTATTGCATGGTTGGGGCGATATCCAGCACCGAGACGGCACGGGTGAGATTTTCGTTGACCAGCAACAGCGAGCCGTCGCGGGTGGGGCCTTTTAGGGAGGCGAGTTTCATGTTTGTATTCTCCTTGTTTCCGGCCCTTCGATCCTTCGTCAAGCTCAGGATCAGGGCGAACGGAGTTTGTTGGGGACTTTATCGACCTCAACTCATCTCCGTTCGTGGTGAGCCTGTCGAACCACATGTGCAAATACGCGCTCGCTATTTTGAACTGCCTTTCGCCAATCTTGATACCTCATTCCAATCCCCCCGCATCATCGCCTCTTTCTTCTTCCGACTCCAACCCTTGATACGCAATTCCATTTCCAAGGCTTCCGCGCGCGAAACGAATTGCTCCGAGAAAACCAACGTCACCGGCAAACGCGTCGCGGTGTACGCGGCGGACTTTCCCTCGACATGTTGACCCATTCGCAATTCCAAATTGTCAGTATGCCCGGTGTAATAGGCGCCGTCATTGCACTGCAGGATATATACCCAAAAGGACATTCGCGATTGACTTCTGCCCTTCGACAAGCTCAGGGCGAACGGTTACTTGCTAACTTCGGCAGCCTGAAACCCCGCCCACGCCGCATCGTAATCTTTTTGCAGCGCCGGCGAATTCATCGCAAACCTGCTCGGCTCGAACACATAGCGGCTCTCAAACATGAATGCCAGCGTGTTGCCCTGATGCACCGGCGTCAACACTTCATTCGATGCTTTGCTAAACGTCGCCTGATCCGGCCCATGCGCGGAAAAACAATTGTGCAGGGATCCACCGCCGGGCAGAAAACCGGACGCTTTCGCGTCGTAGGTGCCGTGGATCAGGCCCATGTATTCGCTCATCAGATTTCGATGAAACCAGGGCGGGCGGAAGGTGTGTTCGGCCACCATCCAGCGCGGCGGAAAAATCACGAAGTCGATATTTGCGGTTCCCGGCGTTTCCGACGGCGATGTCAGCACCGTGAAAATAGACGGGTCGCAATGGTCGAACGAGACACTGTTGATTGCGTTGAACAGCATCAAGTTGTATTTGTAAGGCGCGTAATTTCCGTGCCACGCCACCACATTGAGCGGCGAGGCCGGCATCGTGCAGCGCCACAGCCGACCGCCAAATTTGGCGACGATTTCCGCCGGGCCGTCTACGTCCTCGAACCACGCGACCGGCACCAGAAAATCGCGCGCGTTGGCAAGGCCGTTGGCACCGATCGGGCCGAGCTCGGGCAATCGCAGCGGCGCACCATAATTTTCACAAACATAGCCGCGCACTTCGCCGGAAACATCGACGCGGAATTTCACGCCGCGCGGAATCACCGCGATCTCACCCGTCTCCAACTCGATGATGCCGAATTCGGTTTTGAGTGAAAGATGGCCCAACTGCGCAACGATGAGCAGCTCGCCGTCGGCATTGTAAAAATACCGCGTCATCGACGTGTTGGCGGCGTAGACATGCACTGCGACGCCGCGCTGCAACGACGCGTCACCGTTGGTCGCGATGGTATTGAGGCCGTCGATAAAATCGGTCGGCTGCAAAGGCATTGGCAGCGGATCCCAACGCAGCCGATCCGGCGGCGCAGGAATTTCACGATTCGGCCCGGTGCGAAGGTTGTTGTTTTCGATTGCCACAAAGGGCGAATGCTCGGCAGAGGGCCGCAGACGGTATTGCCACGAACGCAAATTCTCCGCGCGCGGTGCCGTAAATGCGCTGCCGGAAACTTGTTCGGCGTACAAACCAAACGCAACTTTCTGCGGCGAATTCTGGCCCTGTGGCAGCGCGCCCGGAATCGCTTCGGTCGCGTGTTCGTTGCCGAAGCCGGATAGGTACATCGGGGACGCCATCGTCAAATCACCCCCCGCGCAATCTGGTCCGCTTCGATCGCTTCAAACAACGCGCGGAAATTGCCTTCGCCAAAGCCTTCGTTGCCTTTGCGTTGAATGACTTCAAAGAATATCGGGCCGATGACGGTGTCGGTGAAAATCTGCAGCAGTTTGTCTTCTTTCGATTCCTTGTCGAGGCCTTCGCCGTCGATGAGGATTTTGTTTTTCTTGAGCCGTGCCACGTCTTCGCCATGATTCGGCACGCGCTGATTGATCGATTCGAAATACGAATCCGGCGTATCCAGAAATTTCACGCTGCGGCCGCGCAACGCTTCCACCGTTTCATAAATATTCGAACACGCAAGCGCGATATGCTGAATGCCTTCGCCGTTGTACGCGTCCAGATATTCCTGAATCTGCGATTTCTTATCCGATGGCTCGTTGATCGGGATGCGAATTTTTCCGCACGGGCTGGTCAGCGCGCGCGAGGTGAGGCCGGTTTTCTTGCCCTTGATGTCGAAATAACGAATCTCGCGAAAATTAAACAGCTTGCCGTAAAACTCGGCCCAGGTATCCATGCGGCCTTCATAGACGTTGTGCGTGAGGTGATCCACGTATTCAAGCCCGACGCCTTTCGGATCCGGATCCGCTCCCGGCACCGGCACAAAATCGACATCGTAAATGGTGCGCGGGCCGTAACGGTCGATCAAATACAACAGCGAGCCACCGATGCCCTGAATCGCGGGAATATTCAATTCCATCGGGCCGACCGGGCCGTCGTAGGCTTTAGCACCCAATTGCACGGCGCGCTTCAACGCCGCCGCCGCATCTTTCACACGAATGCCAAACGCGCACGCCGACGGACCATGCACGCGCGCGAACGATTGCGCGAATGAATCCGGCTCGGCGTTGACGATGAAATTGATGCCGCCCTGCTTGTAGAGCGTGACGCGTTTGCTGCGGTGGCGCGCGACAGCGGTGAAGCCCATGCCCTCGAACAATCGGCCCAGCGCTTCGGTATCGGGGGCCGTATACTCGACGAATTCAAAACCGTCGGTGCCCATCGGGTTGTCAAACAAATCCATGATCGTCTCCTGCTGCGTAGCCAGTGAAACCGGCGTTCAAAAAACAGCGTATAAATGAGGGGTCGGTTCGCATTTGCGCGCGTGAAGCCAATTGAAATGCCGTCGTGATCGGGCACAAAGCGGAATTAGCATCGCGCCACCGCAAGCTGGCGCGGCGCTATGAAAAGCGCGATTGCGCGGGGGAGCCGCGGCGTTTGACGACGATCCAAATCTCGGCACGAAACGCGCAATGGCGAATCGTGTCGTGTTGGGAATCGTGGTGTGATTCGTGCAATGAAATCAGGAGGTGTTCCATGCGCCATAGTTTACTCGCTTCCATTTTTGCCGCAACTTTCGCGCTCGTGTCGGGCTGCGCGACACTCGCCGAACGCGCACCTGCGCGGCCACCGCTGACATTGGGGCAGATTGTCGATCTGGCCAAGCAAGGCAAAGAGGCGCCGGCCATCATCGAAGAAATCAAGCAGACCCACGCGGTCTACGATGTAACGGCCTCGCAATACGCAAAACTTTCGCGCGACGGCGTACCGGACGCCGTGCTGGATTACATGCAGCAAGGCCAGATCAGAATGGCCGAACGCGCCGGGCGTCGCGAGGCAAGACGCGATTTGTGGCTGTATGGCCCCGGCTGGGCCGGATACGGTTCGATCTGGCATCCGCGTTCGTACTATGTCTGGGTGCGTGGGCAGCCGTATCCGTATAGTTGGTAGGGACGGTGTCGAAATTGAAGTCAAGGTCTAGCACTGTAGCGGCGTTTGGCGGGATTTCGACTTGAACGCCGCGCCAGTGCTTGGGTTTTGCCAGTGCAAAAAAAGTTGCTGTCATCCTGAGCGAC
>JANOKK010000379.1:0-4364 GCA_031419255.1 Betaproteobacteria bacterium | reverse complement strand
CTGCCGTCACGTTGCAACGGCCATTGTTGATCAAAGGTGAGCCAGGCACCGGCAAAACCATGCTGGCCGAAGAAGTTGCCAAGGCGCTTGGCAAGCGACTGTTGCAATGGCACATCAAATCGACCACCAAAGCGCAACAGGGTTTGTACGAGTATGACGCCGTTTCACGTCTGCGCGATTCGCAATTGGGCGAGGAAAAAGTCAAGGACATCAAGAACTACATCGCCAAGGGCACGCTCTGGCAGGCGTTTGATTCGGAAGAGCAGGTAGTGTTGCTGATCGATGAAATCGACAAGGCCGACATTGAATTTCCCAACGATCTGTTGCGCGAACTCGATCGCATGGAATTCTATTGCTACGAAACCCGCGAAACGATTGTTGCGCGGCATCGGCCGATTATTTTTATCACCAGCAACAACGAAAAGGAATTGCCCGATGCGTTTTTGCGGCGGTGTTTTTTCCACTACATTCGTTTTCCCGATGCGGCCACGATGCAGCAAATTGTCGATGTGCATTTTCCGGGCTTGAAGAAAAGTCTGTTGAAGCAGGCGCTGGAGGTGTTTTTCGATATTCGCGAAATGCCGGGGCTAAAGAAAAAACCTTCGACTTCCGAACTGCTCGATTGGATCAAGTTGCTGGTCGCTGAAGATATTCCACCCGAGGCGCTCAAATCCGGCGACACCGGCAAGTTGATTCCACCGCTCTACGGCGCGCTGTTGAAGAACGAGCAGGATGTGCATTTGTTTGAGAAGTTGGTATTTTTGTCTAAACGCAATCGCTAACTCCCGTCATTCCGGCCTACGCCGGAATCCAGCCCGCCGTAAGTCAGTATTTGGATGGACTGGATTCCGGCCCGGCGCAACCCTTGTGGTTGTGCGCCGGAATGACGGTACTTCATACATACCTCTATATGCTGATCGATTTTTTTCTCGCACTCAAACAAGGCGGCCTGCCGGTTTCCGTAACGGAATACCTGTCACTGTGCGAAGCGATGGACAAAGGCGTCATCCACGGCAACGTCGACGATTTCTACTATCTTTCGCGCACCTGTCTGGTCAAAGACGAAACGCATTTCGATCGCTTCGATCGTGCGTTTGCGGCGTACTTCAAGGGCGTTCAGTCCCTTGATGCGGTGTTGCCTGCGGATATCCCCGAAGAATGGCTGCGCAAACTCGCCGAGAAGTTATTGAGCGAAGAAGAAAAAGCGCAGATCGAGGCACTTGGCGGCTGGGACAAACTGATGGAGACGCTCAAGAAACGCCTTGAGGAACAAAAAGGCCGGCATCAGGGTGGCTCGAAATGGATCGGCACGGCGGGTACATCGCCCTTCGGCGCTTATGGTTTTAATCCGGAAGGCATCCGCATCGGTCAGGAGGGTTCACGAAATCGCAGCGCGGTGAAGGTTTGGGATCAGCGCAATTTTCGCGACTACGACGACAACGTTGAATTGGGTATTCGCAATATTCAATTGGCGCTGCGGCGTCTGCGTAAATTCGCGCGCGAAGGTGCCGAGGACGAGCTGGATATGGACGGCACCATCCGCGCTACCGCCAACAATGCGGGCTGGCTCGATTTGAAGTTGGTGCCCGAGCGGCACAACAAAGTGAAGGTGCTGTTGTTTCTGGATGTCGGTGGTTCGATGGATGACTACGTACATCGTTGCGAGGAATTGTTTTCCGCCTGCAAAACCGAATTCAAACACCTTGAATATTTCTACTACCACAATTTTATTTACGAAGGTGTGTGGCGCAACAACCGTTTGCGCCATGCGGAAAAATTATCGACCTTTGATGTGCTGCACAAATATGGCCCAGACTACAAGCTGATCATCGTCGGCGACGCGACCATGAGTCCGTATGAAATTTTGCAACCCGGCGGCAGTGTCGAGCACTGGAACGACGAAACCGGCGCGATCTGGTTGAAGCGCATGACCAATTTCTACCGCCATTCGGTCTGGATCAACCCGACGCCGGAATCGCAGTGGCCATGGACGCAATCGATCAAGATCGCGCGCGAACTGATGGAAGATCGGATGTACCCGATGACCGTCGCCGGGCTGGAAAAAGCGATGCGGGAGCTCTGCTGAACATTTCTGCAATTGGGATGTGAGCACGCCATTGGACTTACAATGGCAACACAACAAGATTTATTCGGAGGGTAGAGTGCGGATTGCCATGCTGGAGGACGATCTCGACGTCGCTGCGGCCACGCAACTTTGGCTGGAAGCTGGAGGCCACAGCGTTCATCATTTTGCGTCGGGCAAGGCCATCGTTCGCGAGGCCACGCGCGAGAGTTTTGATTTGTTTCTGCTCGATTGGCATGTGCCGGATATGTCCGGCGACGAAGTGCTGAAATGGCTGCGTGAGAAACATCGCTCGACGGTGCCGGTGTTGTTTGCGACTGGCCGCGATTCCGAGCAGGATATTGTCGCCGTACTTGCCGCCGGCGCGGATGACTATATGGTGAAGCCGGTGCGCCGCCGCGAGTTGCTGGCGCGCGTGGAGGCATTGTTTCGCCGCATGAAGCCCCGCCAACCGGAAGCGGATTCGATCGAGATGCCACCGTACCGGATCGATCTGATCAACCGCGTCGTGAGTGTTGACAATGTGGCCGTTGAGCTCACCGACAAGGAATTCGATTTGACGTTGTTTCTGTTCCGCAATATCGGCAGGTTGCTGTCGCGCGGACATATTTCCGAAAGTGTCTGGGGGCGTCAGGCCGATATCCAATCGCGAACCGTCGATACTCACGTCAGCCGGGTGCGCAAAAAGCTCGATTTCGGCGCCGAACGCGGCTTGCGTCTCACGCCGATTTATAATTTCGGGTACCGTCTGGAGAAAGTCACGCTGTAGCGCGAGACCACGGTGCTTTCGCCCACCACCAGCAATAATTGTTAACGATTGACCGCAGCCGCTACGATATCCTTGCGGTTGCGATTCGGCGCGTGCTTCTGTTGAGCGTAAACCGTTTTTTCGATCGACTACTTTCTCGCTGGGAACCACGTTAATGAAACCTCGCTTGTCTGCAGTCATCGCGGCCATTATTTTTTCCACCGCCGCCCACGCAGAGAACTATCGTTTCCAAATTCAACGCGCGGTGCAAGGCGATACATTGACAAGCTTGCCAGTCAATTCGCCAAGGCCGATGTCGGCGTTACGTTTTCGTCGGTCGCAGGCGCGGTCGCGTATCGCGGGCAGGTGGCACTCGATGCGGCGTTCACCAATCTGATTGCCGACGCATCCGCCAACGAGCCTTCGCTCGTATTCAAGGATTTGCCGGATTGCGAATTTTTTGTCCGCGCCCGCGCAATCGATTCATTGGGACTGGAAGGCCGGGACGCGGTGCGCTCTTTGCGGGTTGCCGCGCGGCCATTCGCGCCGGCGCTGCAATTGCCGTTGGACAATACCCATGTCGATTCTGGCGCGGTGAGATTTGTATGGAAACCCGAAGCCGAGGCTGTCGGCTATCGAATTCAAATCGCGGAGCGTGATGATTTCGCAAAACCGGTCACCGACAAAGCCGCCTTGCTGTTGCCGATATATTTTGTGGAATCGCCGCTACCATCCGGCAAATGCGTCTGGCGCGTCGCCAGCGTGAACGCCAAAGGCTCGGTTGGCCCGTGGTGGAGCGATGCGCAACGCGTTGAAGTTCGCGCGACGGCACCACTTCTGAAGCCTAAACATGGGCAGAAGAAAGTAATTCTATTGCTCGATGCCGCCGACTAACAACATTTTCAAGTTCAAGTCGCGCGCGATGAGCGTTTCACGCAGATCGTGCTTGATCGCAACGCGAGCGGCACTGAAATCGAATTGACCGGGCTTGCGGTGAATGTCTATTACGTGAGGATGCGGATTGCCACGAAGGATGTTGGCGGCACGTTGGCGGTTGGCGGGCCATGGAGTGAAACCGGGACGCTTGAGGTCTATCCGAATGACTGGTGGCTTGCGACATACAAGTCAGTTTTGCGCTGAGAGATATTCGTTCGAGTTACGCCTGTGCGACAGATTGAAATAGGTAAATTCCGTCGTCGCCGCAGGTGCGCGTAGCGCGCCCCGCGCGCCACAAAAAATGCAAATGCGCGATCGCCTCGCCAATGGCGAACACCAGTTGATGATCGTTGAGCGGGCGGCGAAATAACACCGGCAATATTTCCGCAGCGCATTTTGGCGTATTGATCGCCGCTTCCAGTTCGCCAAGACGCTCTGCATGATGCGCATGCAGTTGCGCAATACGACCATGCAGGCCGGTGAACACCCGGTCGTGCGAGGGCAGCACCAACGCATCTGCCGGTAACGCCGAGAATTTATCGAAGCTATCGAGAAATAATTTCAACGGATTCGCTTCGGGCTGATTGCCCCACACGC
>JANOKK010000378.1:0-6173 GCA_031419255.1 Betaproteobacteria bacterium | reverse complement strand
TGGAACACGATCTGGATGCGTCGCTTGTACTTCAGAAAATCATCCTCGGAGAGCTTCAATAAATCGACGCCGTCGAACAAGACCTCGCCGCCGGTGGCGTCATGCAAACGCATCAGCGTGAGGCCCACGGTGGTTTTTCCGGAGCCGGATTCACCGACCAATCCCAGCGTCTTGCCGCGCGCAAGTTTGAAGGTGGCGTCTTTCACGGCGGGTACATCGCGCTTCTTGAAGAATCCGTCCTTCAATGAAAAATGCTTGGAAAGATTCTTCACTTCCAGCACGATCTGGTCGCCCGCCGCATAGCCGCGTTTGCGTTGTTCTTTGTGGATCGGCTGCAAGCCCGTGGCACCCATGAAATCGTCGATCACCGGCAGACGCATCGGCCGCGAATCCACATTCGGCCGGCAAGACAACAACGCTTTCGTGTAGGGGTGCTGGGCATTTTCGAAAATCTGTTTGGCGGTGCCCTTCTCTTTGATGTCGCCGTTTTGCATCACCACCACATGATTCGCGATTTCGCCCACCACCGCGAGATCGTGGGTGATGAACAACACCGACATGTGGTGCTTCGATTGCAGATTGGCGATGAGGTCGAGAATTTGTTTCTGGATCGTCACGTCGAGCGCCGTGGTAGGCTCATCGGCGATCAACAATTTCGGTTCGCAGGCGATGGCCATCGCGATCATCACGCGCTGCTGCTGCCCGCCGGAAAGCTCATGCGGATACGATTTCATGCGCAGATGCGGATGCGGAATGCCGACTTCATTCATCAATTCTTCGGCGCGTTTCCATGCCTGCGCGTTGCTCATTTTCATATGCAGGCGAAGCACTTCGGCGATTTGATCGCCGACGGTGAAGACCGGATTGAGCGAGGTCATCGGCTCCTGAAAAATCACCGAGATTTGCGCGCCGCGGATCTTGCGCATCGTATCTTCGGATTCTTTCAGCAGGTCGCGATCCTCGAACATCACTTGGCTGTCAGGCGAAATGATCGCTTGCTCGCGCGGCAGCAGGCGAATGATCGACATTGCGGAGACCGATTTGCCGCTACCCGATTCGCCGACCAACGCGACCGTGGAGTTTTTTGGCACGTCGAATGAGACGCCCTTCACGGCTTCAAATATCGTGCCGCCGTCCAGTTTGAATTTGACGCCGAGGTTCTTGACTTCGAGGAGTTTTTCCATTTTGTTATTCTCGTTCGTCACTTGATTTTCGGATCCAACGCATCGCGCAGCGAATCAGTCAACATCGAAAACGCCGTCACCAATATCGCCATCGAAATCCCCGCCGCCGCCAATTGCCACCACTTGCCAATCACCAGTTCCGACTGCGCTTCGGCCAGCATTGTGCCCCAAGACACCGAATCGACCGGCACGCCCAGCCCGAGAAAGGACAAAATCACTTCGGCCTTGATGAAACCGACCACATGCTGCGACAACTGCACCAGGCAAACGTGGCTCACGTTGGGCAGAATATGCACAAACATCCGGCGCGAGTGCGATGCGCCGATCGCTTGCGCGGCCTTCACGTATTCACGCGAGGCGTGTTTGATGTATTCGGCACGCACCAGCCGGTAAATGCCGGTCCAGCCGGTGAAGGCAAGGATAAAGATGATCGTGTCCAACCCGCGCTTGAATACCGCGGCGAAAGCGAGGATGAGCAGGATGTACGGGATCGACGTGAAGACGTTGTAAAACCACTCCAGCGTATCGCCAACTTTTCCGCCCATGTAACCGGAAACCGCACCCAACACGGTGCCGATAATGGTCGCGAGCAATGCGGCGACGAGGCCGACAAAGATCGACGTCTCGGCACCCTTCATCGCCTTTTGCAACACATCGCGGCCCCATTTATCGCCGCCAAAAATCAGCGTGTCCGCGCGAGGTGTCTCGGTAATTTTTATTTTGGCGGTGCGCTCTTCCCATTCCTTGTAGCGCGGCGCCAGCGGATCGATGTCGGATAAATCCACGTAGGGAATTTTCGACGCACTGTCCTTGATATCGACGCGGGCCGCTTCAAGATTTTCCTGACCGGCGAGAAAGCCCGGGTTCGCGTACGAGACGCCGACTTCCTTCGACCAGTTTTTGGCGATGAGGCCGGTATAGGAGCCGATCATCATCAAAATGAAGAACACCACCACCACCAGCGCGACCATGCCGATCTTGTCGCGTTTGAGGCGTCGCCAGGCGAGTGTCCAGAGACCGGGTGAGGCCTGGTGCAATGGCGGGGCGATAGGGGCTTGGGTCAAGACGGCGCTCATGATTCGCTCCTCATTTGAAAGTCACGCGCGGATCGACGGCTTTATACATCACGTCGACAGCGAGATTGATGATCATCGTGACCATGGCGAGGTACACCGTCGCCGCCTTGATCACCGGGAAGTCCGAGCGATTCACCGCCACCAGAATCTCGCGCCCCAGACCGGGAATGGAAAAGAACGTTTCCAGCAGGAACGAACCAACGAATATTCCCGGCAGTGCGATACCGATGTTGGTGAGGATCGGAATCATCGCGTTGCGCAGCACGTGTTTCATCATCACGGTGGTTTCGGACAGTCCCTTCGCACGCGCAGTGCGGACGTAATCGTGGTTGATCTCGTCGAGAAAAAAGCTGCGATATAAACGCAGCGCCGGGGCGAGGCCAACAAACACCGCCAGCATGATCGGCAGCGGCGCGTAGGTGGTGAGATTCTTCCAGAAACTATCAGTCCAGCCCTGCACCGGAAACACGCCCCACTTGAAGCCGAAATAGTATTGCGCGACGATGATGTAGACCAGAAACGAAATCGACATCGCCATCGTGCAAATCATCATGATGACGCGGTCGGTCAAGGTGCCGCGCACGTAGGCGACACCGATGGCGAGGATCACGCCGATCACGGTTTCCAATACCAGAACCGGAATCATGATGGTGAGCGTCGGGCCGATGCGGGTCAGGAATATTTTCGAGACTTCTTCGTTGGTCGCCCAGGAACGGCCGAAATCGAAAGTGACAATTTGTTTGACGAACACCCAAAGCTGGTACCAGTAGGGTTCATCGACGCCGAGTTGCTTCCTGATATTGGCAATCTGTTCGGGATTGGTGATTTTTCCGGCCAGCACCAGTGCAGGATCGCCACCAACCGCGTTGAAGAGAAAAAATATCAGCAACACGACACCCGCAAGTGTGGGAATCATTTGCCAGAGTCTTCGCAATACATAGGCCATCATGCTGGGGCCCTCCTTCTCGTTTTTGTCATGTCCGCGGAAGCGGGAAACCAATACCAACTTGCCAAAGTTACAAACTTCTCAATATTCACGCGTTGCGATTGCATAACGAAAAATGGACCCCCGCGTTCGCGAGGATGACAGGTTTTTAATTATCGGCACAAACTCTCAATTGTCATTCCCGCGAACGCGGGAATCCATTTTGAACTTCAGCCAACACCACAAATCTCGTCATACAAGTCCCGCCATTCCGGGTTACTTGTTTCAATCAATTCAATCTTCCACAATCGATTCCACTTCTTTAACTGCTTTTCGCGCGCAATCGCCGCCTCGATGCTCTCGCCGCATTCAAACCATACGAGCGATTTCACGCCATGAGTTTTCGTGAAGCCTACAATTGCGCCAGACCTATGTTGCCAAACCCTGCCCACCAAATCTGACGTGACGCCAACATACGTTGTCCCTTGACAACCACTAGCCAAAATATAGGCGTAGTAAGTTTTTGCACTCAAAAATGGATCCCCGCGTGCGCGAGGATGACAGTCAAGAAAATCACTGAATCATCCGCAACTTCTGCGCCGCCACATCAATATCCATGAATCTGAAACTGGTATACAAGATCGGATGCTTTTTATAACCTAACACCCACGGATTCAGGAAATGGCTGAACTTGCGGTGATGGCCCAGGCGCCACGGCGCGTAAGTCACGAGTATACGGTTCATCTCGCGGTAAATCTTGCTCCTCGCCGGGCTGTCGGGCAGTTTCAGCGATTGCAGGTAGAGGCGATCGAATTCGGGCAGCTTGAAACGCGCGTCGTTGGAAATATTGGTGTTGGGGCCGTAAAGCAACTGCAGGAAATTCTGCGCATCCGGATAATCCGCGATCCACGCGATATTCGACATCTGAAACTTTCCCACCTTGCGGTCTTTCAATAAATCCGCGAACTGCACGGCGATGGCATCCATGCGAATTCCCACCGCCGCCAGACACTTGGCCCAAAGTTCGGCCTGCTGCCGCGATTCCTGCTCCGAGGAGCGGTACTTGAAGGTGAGTGTGAACGGCTTGCCATCCGGCAGGTCGCGCCAGCCGTCGCCATCCTTGTCGATGTAGCCGTACATATCCAGCAGCGCACGCGAACGCGCGGGATCGAATTCCTGTTCGATTGCTTGAAAAGTGGGATCAAAGCCAATGATGCCGGGCGGGATCGGGCTTTGCGCGATGATCGCCTGGCCGCGACGAATGATGGCGACCTCCTGATCGCGATCGTGCGCCAGCACCAGCGCGCGACGCAGCGCGATGTTCTCGGGCTTGTAGCCACCGACCACAGGATCCTCCATGTTGAACGCGTTGAAGACGAGTTCGGGTTGGTCTTCCAGAAACACGCGTACATCGCGTTTGGCCATCGCCGCCGAGAGTTTGCCGTTCGCGTACAACTGGTGGACAAACGCGAAGGGCGTCTCCTCGAGATAGTCGTGCTCGTTGTTCATGAAGGCCAGATAGCGGGGCTGCTCTTCTTCGATCGGATAGATTTCCACGCGATCGATCAGCGGCAGCGTCTTGCCGGCCAGATGTTTGATCGCATCGCGATCCCACGGATCTTTCGCGTCGGCAAATTCAATCGCCAATTTGTGCCCGCGGTAGTCGGGGTTCTTTTCCAACACGATTCTCGAACGGCGCGCCCACTCGACGAGCTTATAGGGCCCCGTACCGACCGGGTGCGCCATGGTGTCAGTTGCGTACGCCTCGATCACTTCGCGCGCGACCGGCACCACATTGGGCAGCGCGAAGAAGTAGATGAAATTGAAGTCGGGCTCCTTCAACTTGAATGAGATCGTGTACTTGCCGAGCACTTGCAACCCCTCGATCTTTGCCTCGTAATCGTACTTGCCACTCTTTTTCGCGGCCTCGACGAATTCGTCGAGCCCGACAATGCGGTCTTCAAACAGCCACGAATATGGACTGCGATTGGCCGGATCGCGGAAACGCTTGATCGCGTATTCCATGTCTTTTGCGACCAGCTCGCGGCGTTTGCCTTTGAAGGCGGGATCATCGGCGAAGTAAATACCGGGTTTGATGCGGAATGTGAAACGCGTGCTGCCCTCTTCCGGCTCAGGCACCGCCTCGACGACCTGCGGTGCTAAACGCACCGGTCGCGCGAGCCAATCGTAGGTGAGAAACGCTTCAAAAATATTTTCGCAAATACCGACTGAATAGCGGTCTTCGATGCGCTGCGGGTCGAAGCCGGTTTCGGCCGCGCGGAAGGCGACGCGAAGGGTTTTTTTCTCGGTCGCAGCGTGGGCGGTGGTTGCGCACGCGATAGCGAACGCGATGACCAGAAGTGCGATCCGCCAGGTCAACTTTGCCATCGCTGCGATCGCCGGTTTGTCCGCGACTACACTCAATATGTACCCCTAAAAAATGGATGCGCGATTATACCTGCGGTGACCGGATTGATGCGGCAATTTACATTCGACAAGATTGAAAAAGTCAAGCACTGGCGCGCCGTTTCGGACATAAATGGCCTGAAAGGCCCGCCAGTGCTTGACTTTATTGCGGACACTATTTTGACGACGCCGTCGCTCCGGCTCAGGCCGGAATGACGAACGTTGGGTGCCATCTCATCGATGTCAATGAAGCTTCCTCGCGCATTCATCACCGCGCCACCCGCTTCGATTCATCGATATCCACATACAGCCATGGCGCGTTCATGATCGGATGACGTACGTAGCCGATCAGCCACGGCTGCGACAATTCGCTGCGCAGACGGTGCGTTTGCGGTATCCATGGCGTGTACGCGGCGACCAGCTTGTTCATTTCATTGTAGATCGCGGTGCGCTCCGGTGACGACGGCATTTTGCGCGCACGTTCGTAATTGGCATCGAACTGCGCATTTTTAAAATGCGCGTAGTTCACGCCGGCTTCGGTGTTTGGGCCATACAGGTTCTGGAAAAAATTTTCGGCATCGG
>JANOKK010000377.1:0-1308 GCA_031419255.1 Betaproteobacteria bacterium | reverse complement strand
GATTGGGATATCAATCCGCATTTTGTCGGCCAGGTTAAAAAAGCGGCAGGCCATTCGACCAACCGCCCCGTGGTGCTGGTTTGCCGCAGCGGTAATCGCTCAGTCGATGCGGGGCTCGCGCTGGAGTCCGCCGGCTTCACGCGGGTGTTCAATGTGCTGGAAGGTTTTGAAGGTGATCTTGACGAACAACATCAGCGCGGCAAACTGGGTGGCTGGCGGAAGGTGGGGCTACCTTGGGAGCAGGTTTGAGTACGCGACCTTTCGCGGAAATTCAAACAGAACCCCGGCACTGGTGCGGCGTTTGAAGCATTTTTGCCCTGAAAGGCGCGCCTGTGCTTGAGTTTGATAGTTCGCCAATGTGCCAATGATGGTTTCACATCTTCCGTCCGCACGCATTGCCTGGACGATTTGGGGACTCGGCGCGGCGCTGTATTTCATCGGTTTTTTTCAGCGTGTTGCACCGGCTGTGATCACCAACGAGTTGACCGACGCATTCACACTCACTGCCGCCGGCTTGGGAAATTTGTCGGCGTTTTATTTTTACAGCTACGTTGCGATGCAAATTCCCACCGGCATCCTTGCCGATCGGCTCGGGCCCCGCCGCTTGCTCACTGCCGGTGCCGTGATCGCGGCTATCGGCACGGCCGTATTCGCGATGGCGCAGGATGCCGCCATGGCAGGTCTCGGTCGATTATTGATAGGTGCCTCCGTGGGGGTGGCGTTCGTGTGCATGCTGAAACTCGCCGCGCACTGGATGCCGCCGACGAATTACGCCTTCACCTCGGGCATTGCCATCGCGGTTGGCGTGCTGGGTGCCGTCTGCGCGGGTGCGCCGCTGCGTTTGTTGGTCGATGGCTTCGGCTGGCGCGGCGTGATGTGGGTGGTCGCCGCAGTCACCGCATTCGCCGCCGTCGCCACATGGATGATGGTGCGCGACGACCCTGCCGAGCGCGGCTTCAAAAGTCATTTCGAAGGGTCGCATGGCACCGCGCATCACACGCGATTGCTCGACGACTTGCGGGAAATATTGCGCAACCGCAATGTCGTGCTGCTGTTTTTCATTCCCGGCGCGGCGTGTTCGATGGTGCTCACCTTCGCAGGCTTGTGGGGTGTGCCGTTCCTGGTCACGCACTACCAATTGGCCCCGGCGGCAGCAGCGGGATTGTGCTCGGCGACGATGGTGTCTTGGGCGATCGGCAGCATTATCTATGGTGCCGCCTCGAACCGGATCGGTCGCAGAAAGCCGCTATTTATTGGCGGGTTGGCGATGTCGATGCTGCTATGGTCGGCGCTGATTTTCGTGCCCGC
>JANOKK010000376.1:0-1276 GCA_031419255.1 Betaproteobacteria bacterium | reverse complement strand
CCGCAAATTTCCGCCGCCGCCAATAACAGCCGCGGCCCCGGGCGAAATACGTAGTCCGCCGTAACAACTTGCATTCTTCCTGCGCGCGCGGCGGGAAGATCGGCATAGACCGCCGGATTTGCCAACTTCTCTCCAGTTTTGCTGGAGCCGAATAAAATTGCGTCTGGTTTGCGCGCGAACAATTCCTCGCGTGACGGCTCGCTCACCAATGTCGGCGAATCGGCAAATATATTCGCACCGCCACAAAGCGCGATCATTTCCGAGATCACGTGATCTCGATTGATCGTCATCAGCGGTTTGGCGGAAATTTGCATGAATGTGCGGACGACAGGTTTGCCAACATTGGCTTCACGCAGCGTCGCGAGTTCTTTCAGGAATATTTGCGTCGCTCTATTGGCCGGATCGGGACGTCCTACCAATTTGCCGATCACCCGCAACGCAACCGCCACATCATCGAGCCGCCGGATTTCAATTGAAAATACGTTCACGCCAAGGCCATTCAAGCGGGCAATATCCGCCGGCCGCGTGCCTCCCTTCCACGCCAGCACCAGGTCTGGCTGCAGCGCAATCACGCTCTCCCAGGAAATGCCGGCAGCACTCGCAACGACCGGCAATTTGCGCGCCGCCTCCGGGTAGTCGCTGTAGTCGGATACCGCAATCAACTTGTCACCCGCGCCGGCTGCGAAGACCAGTTCTGTCAGTGACGGCGCCAACGCAATCACCCGCACCGCTGGCGTGCCAAACAAGGCCGGTCGGCCATCCGCGTCGCGCAGCGAGGGAATCACCTGCGCATGAAGCAATGGTGCGGACGAGAAAAGTGCGACGACCAGCAACGCCCGCGACAATCGCGCTAAGAGCAATTGCGTATTTGCTGCCATCAAGCGGCTTTGCTCAAACCCGCGCGCGCGTTTTGGGCAAGCGCGCGACGCTTTTCCCACGCCTCCCGGGCAATCGCCACATCTTCCAGAAAATAAGGCAATTCTTCGAGCGTGATTGCCTGCTGTGCATCGACGAGTGATTTCTTCGGCACGGGATGCATATCAACCAGTAACATATTGGCCCCGGCGATCACGCCTTGCGCGGCGGCGTGAAAAATATCCGGGATACCGTCCGGCGAGGTATCGCGCAATCCGACCGAATGCGATGGGTCGACGCACACCGGCATGCGCGTCAGGCGATGCACCACCGGCACATGGCTAAAATCGACCAGATTGCGGTGCGGATCGCCGAAGTTGGTTTTCATGCCGCGCAGACCGAAAACAATTTTGGTATTGCC
>JANOKK010000375.1:0-2643 GCA_031419255.1 Betaproteobacteria bacterium | reverse complement strand
CACATGCGAAAGTATCGTCAACGCGGCGTGAGTATCGGCAAAGCTCACCACCACGGCGGAAGCGCGCGGTAAACCGGCTGCCGTCAATACTTCCTGACGCGCGGCATCGCCGAACATGACTGAGTCGCCTGCGGCGGCGGCCTGTTTGACGCGCATCGGGTCGGCGTCGAGCGCGATGATGGAAATTTTTTCCTGCTCCAGAAAGCGGGCGAGGCTTTGTCCGGATCGGCCATAGCCGCAAATAATCACGTGCTGTTTCTTGTTCATTGATTTGATCGCGAGTTGCTGCAATTGCACGGCTCTGGCTTCCCATTCGCCCGCCACCAATCGCATCACGATCTTTTCGCTGTAGGCCAATATCAATGGCGAGAGCAGCATCGAAATCAGCATCGCCGCCAACACAACCTGCATGACCGCCTCCGTCAATGCCTGATGCCGCCCGGCCAGCGATAGCAGCACAAAACCGAATTCACCTGCCGGGGCCAATGCCAACGCGCAGCGCAGCGCCACAGCCTTGTCGTTTTTCATCAGCAGCGCGAGCAGTGTGATCAGCAAGAATTTCAACGTGATCAGCGCAATCAGCACCGCCAGCACGATCAGCCAGCGATCCCACACTTCGCGCAAATTGAGCAGCATACCGATGGTGACGAAAAAAAGCCCCATCAACACATCGCGAAACGGCTTGATGTAATCTTCAACCTGGTAGCGGTATTCGGTTTCCGAAATCAGCATGCCGGCGAGAAAAGCACCCAGCGCCAACGACAATCCCGACGCTTCAGTCGCCCACGCGAGCCCGAGCGTCACCAGTAGCACCGCGAGCACAAACAATTCGGACGATTTCTGTGCGGCAATCAAGTGAAAGAGTGAACGCATGATGCGTTGGCCAAGCAACAGAATAACGGCCAGCACTGCCGCCGCCTTGAGCAATGCCGCGCCGATTTCGATGGCGATTTGCTCACCCGAAAGTGCTAGCGCGGGAATCAACACCAATAGTGGAATGACCGCTAAATCCTGAAACAAGAGCACGCCCATGATCTGCTTGCCATGCGGCGAATGAAGCTGGGTTTGCTCTGCCAATACCTTGGTGATAATGGCCGTGGACGACATGGCGAGAATGCCGCCGAGTATCAAGCCCGCCTGCCAGGTTTGCCCCGCCAGCATCGCGACACCGATGACGATGAGCATGGAAATGCCCACTTGCAGACCACCAAAACCCAATACCACTTTGCGCATCGATACCAGTTGCGGTAGTGAAAATTCAAGGCCGATCGAGAACATCAGAAACACCACACCGAATTCAGCGAGATAGCGTGTCCCCGGCGTATCCGGCACGGCACCGAGTGCGTACGGCCCGATCAATACCCCTACCAGCAGATAACCCAGAATCGCCGGCATTCTCAGTCGGCGAAACACGACCACCATCACCACGGCGGTCGCGAGCAGGATTACGACGAGCGGGAGGGTGGCCTCGGTGGACATTGGTTAAGGACGATTTTGATTGCGGGGGAAGCGAAGGATGACATTACAATGTGAATATGCAGAGTCTATTACAACCTCGTTCTATCGCAGACGTTGATCGCACGCTGGCGCTCGCGCGAGAAACCATGACCATCGAAGCCGACGCGGTGTACGCGCTGTCGCACAAGCTGGGTGACGCATTTCTGGCGGCGCACAAGTTGCTTTTTGAGGCCGTCGCGAACAAAGGGCGTGTGGTGGTCACCGGCATGGGCAAGAGCGGCCATATCGGCGGCAAGATCGCGTCGACGCTTTCGTCAACCGGCACACCGGCATTTTTCATGCACCCCGGCGAAGCGAGCCACGGTGACTTGGGCATGATCACGGCGGGGGATGTGGTGATCGCGATTTCAAACTCCGGCGAATCCGATGAGATTCTCAAGATCCTGCCGCAATTGAAACGCCGCGGCACGCCGATTATCGCCATCACCGGCAGGGCCAATTCCACGCTGGCAGAAGCGGCCACGGTGCATCTCGATGCCGGTGTCGAAAAAGAGGCCTGCCCGTTGAATCTCGCCCCGACCGCAAGCACCACCGCGACACTGGCAATGGGCGATGCGCTGGCCGTTACGCTGCTGGATGCGCGCGGTTTTGGCGAAGAAGATTACGCGATGCACCATCCAGGGGGCTCACTCGGACGCAGGCTCTTGATGCATGTGAGCGATGTGATGGTGGTGGGTGAGCGCGTCCCCAAGGTTCGCGCCGAAGCGTTGTTGCCCGCTGCCATCATGGAGATGTCCAAGAAGGGCTTGGGGATGACGGCGGTGGTGGACGCAAACGATTTCCTGCTTGGCGTATTCAGCGACGGCGATTTGCGGCGCGCGCTGGAGTCGCACGACAACATTCGCACCATCCCGGTTGTGGATGTCATGACGCGCACGCCGAAAAAAATCACGCCGAACAAGCTCGCGGTGGAAGCGGCCGAAATGATCGAGCGCCACAAGATTGGTTCCAGCGGCCTCTTGGTGGTTGATGACAACAATAAATTGCTCGGTGCCATACATGTGCTCGAACTGATGCGTGCAGGCGTGCTGTGATGCAATGGATCGCCCCGCCCGGCGTTGATGACGCGTTGTTGGCGCGCGCATCGCGCGTGAAGCTCGCCGTGTTCGATGTCGATGGCGTGTT
>JANOKK010000374.1:0-3700 GCA_031419255.1 Betaproteobacteria bacterium | reverse complement strand
ATGCGCGCAAGCAGGACGGGATCGAGTTCGAGCATTCAGGCTCCAGGAAACGCTACGCAGAATTGGTTGCACGCGGCGTCGGTCACGTCATTTTATGCCGGATGAAATCTTGCGCTCGATTTGTGACGAGGATTGCGAGAGCGCCTATTGGTGGGGCGTTCGGGACGAAAGTGCCTGGAAAGCCTCACCAGTGCTTGTGTTTTACGTTGTCGTGAAAACGATTCGCGCGCACCTATAGCTATGTGCGCAACCGCGATTCAGTCACCTCAAAAATCGCCATGCCCGCCATCATCGCCAACACAAACACCAACGCATCCACGCTGCCGACTCCGAGCGACACCAGCGCGGGGCCGGGACAGAATCCACCCAATCCCCAGCCAACGCCAAACACGATGCTGCCGAGCACGAGTCGAAGGTCGATGTTTTCTTTCGATGGCAAAATCGTTGCGCCGCCAAGGATGGCCGTCGGCCGTTTTTTCGCGACACGAAACGCAAAAAATCCCACCGCGATAGCACCCGCCATCACTAGGCCCAGTGACGGATCCCACGCGCCGGCGAGGTCGAGAAATCCCTGCACCTTTGCGGGATTGGTCATGCCGGAAACAATCAGGCCGATGCCGAATACGAGGCCCGCGACAAATGCGCTGAGCAAAATCTTCATGTCGGCAACACATGACGCAGCACAAACACCGTGACGAATCCTGCGGCCATGAACGCAATCGTCGCCACCAATGAGCGCTTGGATAATCGCGACAACCCGCACACGCCGTGCCCACTGGTGCAGCCCGCACCATAGCGCGTACCGATGCCGACCAGCAATCCCGCCGCGATCAATAACGGCCATTTCGCGTTAATCGTGACAGTAGGCAACGCATGCACCAGTTGATAGGCGAGCGGCGCGACGATGAGACCCGCGATAAACGCGACGCGCCAGCCCTTGTCCGTAATATTGGGACGCAGCATTTCGCCGAGCACGCCACTGATGCCCGCCACGCGCCCGTTGAGAAGTATCAGCAACGCGGCGGCGATGCCGATGATGACGCCCCCTGCAAGCGACGACCAAGGTGTGAAGTTTGCCCATTCGATCATCATGCGCGTTAGTTCCCGTATTTCGATTCGAGCATCGCCACCACCGCCCGCAACGTTTGTGCCTCGCCACCCTCGGGCCGCCCTGGCCGCGCTTTTATATTCCACGCGAATAAATCAAGATGCATCCATGCTTGTTCGCGCGGCACGAAGTGTTCGAGAAACAACGCCGCCGTCACCGCGCCCGCTTGCGCACCGCCAGTGTTGATGATATCGGCGATGCCGCTTTTGATCATGTCGTTGTAGGGCTGCCAGAGCGGCATACGCCACATTGGGTCTTGCTCTGAATCTGATGCGCCGATCAGCGCTGCGGCCCATTCGTCGCGGTTCGCGAACAGCGCCGGCAATTCCGGCCCGAGGGCCACGCGCGCGGCACCGGTGAGCGTGGCGAAATCGATGATGATCTCCGGTTTCGATTCGGACGCGAAGGTCAACGCGTCGGCGAGTATCACGCGGCCTTCGGCGTCAGTGTTGCCGATTTCGATGTTGAGGCCTTTGCGCGAGGCGACCACTTCGCCGGGCCGATAAGCATTGCCCGAGATCGCGTTCTCCACGGCGGGTACCAGCATGTGCAATCGCAGCGGTAAATTCAACGCCATGATGAGCCGAGCGATGCCCAACGCATGTGCACCGCCGCCCATGTCTTTTTTCATGTGGCGCATACCGTCGGCGCTTTTGATATCGAGGCCGCCGGTATCAAAGCAAACGCCTTTGCCGACAATGGCGACGCGCGGATTTTTTTCATCGCCCCAAATGAGTTCGATCAGACGCGGCGGCCGATGGCTCGCGCGGCCAACCGCATGGATTGCGGGAAAATTGTGCGCAGGCAAATCGTCGCCGACCCATTCGCGGAAGGCCGCACCGAATTCCTTCGCGAGGCCCTTCGCTACCTCGGACAAATGTTGCGGGCCCATGTCCTCGGTGGGCGTGTTGACGAGATCGCGAATGAGCGTCGTGGCGGTGAGAATTTTTTCAACGCGCGTGAGAGTCTCGCTACTCGAGACAATCAGATTCGCGGGCGAACGCTGTGATTTTTTATAGCGGATAAATTGATAGCTGCCAAGTCCCCAGCTCAACATTGCGGCGAATTCATCCAGCATGTCGTGGTGGCTGGCGATGACGTAATCACCGGCCGGTACGGCAAACGGCAAATGCGCGAGCGCATAAATATCGTCCGCATGCTTCACGCCGACAATGACCTGGGCGATGCCGCCGTCGGACGAAGGAATCAGCGCATAACTGTTGGGCTTGGCGCGAAAATCGGTCGCCGCGAGCCAGGTCTTGGCGCGCGCGTCGGCGTGGCCTAAGAATGCGGCGTAGTTGTCGGTGTGGACAATGGTCAGCGGTGTCGCGTTGGCGCTGCGACTGAGATCGGTGATGATTGGCATCGGTGGCCCCGGAAATTTTGTGCAATCAAACTAGTGCTTCGTCGTTCCCGCGCAGGCGGAACGACGAAATTCTTTATCCGTCAATAAATAATCCCCACCAGTGCCCCGCAAGAAAGTGTCGCCAGCGTCCCCGCAACCAGACTCTTGTAACCCAGGTCGATGATGTCGTCGCGCCGCTCGGGGCAGATCGAGCCAAGGCCACCGATGATGATGCCGATCGAAGCGAAATTGGCAAAACCGCATAGCGCGTAAATCATGATGACGCGGCTGCGCTCGACCATCACGCCTGGCGCCAGTTTGGCGAGATCAAGAAACGCGATGAATTCATTCAATACCGTCTTGGTACCCATCAGCGATCCTGCCGTTTGCGCTTCGGCCCAAGGAATGCCGATCAGCCAGACGACCGGAGCCATGAACCAGCCAAGAACGCCCTGCAATGTCGGCCCGGTGCCTTTTGCAAACGGCAGGCCAAGAATCATGTTGGTGAGCGCGATCAACGCGGTCAGCACGATCAGCATGGCGGCCACGTTGATATAGCTGCCCACGCCTTCGACGGTGCCCTGCGTGATCGCGTCCATCATGCTGCTCGCAGGATGTGCAGTAACGATGTCGCCATCCGTTACCGGGCCTTCGTGCGGCACCATCAATGCGGAAAACGCCACTGCCGCCGGCGCGCTGATAAATGAAACGATAAGTATATGTCCGGCCGCATCCGGCACCACGGGGACCAACATGATGCCGTAGATCACCATCACGGTGCCGGCAATACCCGCCATACCGCCCGCCATGGTGATAAACAATTCACCGCGCGACAATTTGGCGAGATAGGGTTTGATGAACATCGGCGCTTCGACCGTGCCGAGAAAAATATTTGCAGCGGTCGAGACGCCCACGGCACCACCGACACCGATGGATTTTTTCAACACCCACGAAAACGCGTTGACGATCATTGGCAAAATGCGCCAATAGAACAGCAGCGAAGAAAGTGCAGAAACCACGATGATCAGCGGCAGCGCCATGGTCATGAGGATAAAAGTGCTGTTGCCGTCCTTTTCCGAAAACGTCGCGTCGGCAGGATTGCCCGAGGCACCAATGTAGCCGTACACGAAATTGGTGCCGACGCGGGTCGCGGCGGCGACGCCATTGAGTGCCTCATTGAGCGCTCCCGACATTTCCTTGAACCACGGAAACTTGAACAGCAACAGAAACAACGCCACTTGCAGCAC
>JANOKK010000373.1:0-12525 GCA_031419255.1 Betaproteobacteria bacterium | reverse complement strand
CTCAGGGCGAACGGTGATTTAAGTATCGTTGCAAACAAAGTCCCGCGAATGCCCCTCACACAATCGTCGCACCAAATTCAGCGCGCCAAAATCGCCTGAACTTTACCTTTTTGCTTCAAGCGCGAAAGCGTCTCTGCCGATAGATTCAAATGTGAGGCGAGCTCCTTCATCGGCACGCGTTCATACAGATCCGGATGCTTGCGCAAAAACCGCTGCACGCGCCCCGCCGCATCGAGCAAATGCAAGGTGATTGTGTGCGCCATCACCTCAGACATCAGGTGCATGACTTCGTACTCGAAATCCTCTTTGGCCGAGGGGTGCTTGTCGAGAAACTCAACCCACAATTCCATCGGCAGTTGCGCGACGCGCGATTTGACGACGGAGCGAATCGTGTACGGTGCGGGCGTGCGCAGGCGCCATGCAGCGTAACTGGTATCCATTTCGTCTTCTTTGGAAAAACGCAGGATCATTTCCTTGCCCTCCTGATTGGCGACGACGCGCTTGAGGATGCCTTCAAGAATGAAGTATTGCGCCATCTCGTGATCGCCCTGGCCTAGCAGCAAATCGCCCTTCTTGTGTTCAGTGATGGTGAGGTGTTTTTCGAGATCGGTAAAGGCGCGTGGTTTTAACGTGCGCAGCACAATATTTTTGGCGAGTTGCGTGCGGATGGCGTCGCGCTGAGGGTGTGAAATGAGTAGTGTCATGGGAGTCGTTTAGGGTCGAAAACGGGTAAGTTCGGGTTGAAAAAAATTCCAGAAAATTGATGTAGAACGGACTATTGACGGGCATCAAGGCGCAACCGTTTTAGCATTTTTTATGATGCGTCAGTCAAAGAGAATTTTAACGATTTTCGGCCCTTGACCCATATCAAGAATAACTCAATATTCGATACTTTTGGCAATTGAATTTCTCCAATTGCCTTCCCCACAGGAGAACTCCATGGGTACCAACGAAGCTCCCGCAATCGCCGGTGCCGCGATCAATCAGGCAACTCTTGCCATAACCGATGGATTCCATCTGGTCATCGATGCATTGAAACTCAACGGCCTCAATACCATTTACGGCCTGCCCGGCATTCCGATTACCGACCTGACACGCATGGCGCAGGCGGAAGGCATACGGGTGATTTCATTTCGGCACGAGCAAAACGCCGGCAACGCCGCCGCCATTGCCGGCTTCATCACCGGCAAGCCCGGTGTTTGTTTGACGGTCTCCGCACCCGGCTTTCTCAATGGCTTGACGGCACTCGCCAACGCGACCACCAATTGCTTTCCGATGATTTTGATCTCGGGTTCGAGTGAGCGCGAGATCGTCGATTTGCAGCAGGGCGATTACGAAGAAATGGATCAACTCGCGATTGCGAAGCCACTATGCAAAGCCGCTTTTCGCGTGCTCCACGCGGAAGACATTGGTGTCGGTGTGGCGCGCGCGATCCGCTCGGCCGTGTCGGGGCGCCCCGGCGGCGTATATCTCGATTTGCCGGCCAAACTGTTCGCGCAATCGATGGACGCCGAAGCAGGAAAACAATCGCTGATCAAAGTCGTCGATCCGGCACCGCGCCAGATTCCCGCGCCGGATGCGATTACACGCGCGCTGGAGTTGCTGAAAACCGCCAAGCGCCCGCTGATCCTGCTGGGCAAGGGAGCGGCCTACGCGCGCGCGGACGCCGACATCCGCGCGCTGGTGGAAAAAACCGGCATCCCGTATTTGCCGATGTCGATGGCGAAGGGCTTGTTGCCCGACACGCATCCGCAATCCGCCGCCGCGGCGCGCTCCTATGTGCTGCCCGCCGCCGACGTGGTGGTGCTGATCGGCGCGCGTTTAAATTGGCTGCTTTCGCAAGGCAAGGGCAAGACCTGGGGCGGCAAAGATCACAAAGCCTGGGGTAGCCAGAAATTCATCCAGATCGATATTTCGCCGACCGAAGCCGACAGCAATGTGCGTATCGACGCGCCGGTGGTCGGTGACATCGGCTCTTGCGTCGCGGCAATGCTGACCGGCATCGGTTCCAACTGGGCCAAGCCTTCCGCTGAATGGATCGATGGCATCGTGGAGCGCAAAAACAAGAACCTCGCGAAGATGGCCGAGACGCTCGCAAAAAATCCAACACCGATGAATTTTCACAGCGCATTGAATGTGGTGCGCGACATCGTCAAAGCCAACCCTGACGCGATGCTGGTGAACGAAGGTGCCAACGCGCTCGATTTCACGCGCTCGATCGTCGACATGTATCAGCCGCGAAAGCGTCTTGACGTCGGCACCTGGGGCATCATGGGCATCGGCATGGGCTTTGCCGTCGCGGCTGCCGTGGAAACCGGCAAGAATGTCATCGCCGTTGAAGGCGATAGCGCGTTTGGATTTTCGGGCATGGAGGTTGAAACCATCTGTCGCTACAACCTGCCGGTATGCGTGGTGGTGATGAATAACAACGGTGTGTATCGCGGCACCGATGTCAATTCGACTGGCGGTGCAGACGTGGCACCAACGGTGTTTGTAAAAGGTGCGCGCTACGAATTGCTGATGGAAGCGTTTGGCGGCATCGGGGTGCAAGCCAAAACGCCAGTCGAATTGCGGTCGGCGATGGAAGAAGCGATTCGTTCGCGTCGGCCCACGCTGATCAATGCGGTCATCGATGAGACGGCGGGCACCGAGAGTGGACGCATCACGAGTTTGAATCCGCAGACTTCTAAAAAGTAGAGCTCACTGACGGGTAAGGCGTGACGGGTGACGGGTGAAGCGTAACAGATAAAATTGCAAGCAGTTGTCACCCGGTACGCTTCACCCGTTACGCGTCATCTGTCACACGCAAGGCCGCACCCGTCGCATTCACAAGCAACGATTTAAAGGAAGACCGCACAGCATGGAAGCACTAAAAGGCGTACGCATTCTCGACATGACCCACGTTCAAGCCGGCCCGACGTGTTCGCAATTGCTCGCGTGGATGGGGGCCGATGTCATCAAGTTCGAGCCGCCGCAAGGCGACGCCACTCGCGGCCAATTGCGTGACGTGCCGGGCGCGGACAGTCTCTATTTCACGATGCTGAATTGCAACAAACGCTCTATCACCGTCAACATGAAATCGCCCGACGGCAAAGCGGTGTTCGTCGATCTCCTGAAAAAGTGCGACATCATGATGGAGAATTTCGGGCCGGGTGTGCTGGAGCGCCTGGGTTTCACATGGGGAAAAATTCACGGGATCAATCCGAAGATTGTGGTGGGATCAATCAAGGGTTTCGGCTCCAGCGGCCCCTACGCCGAATTCAAAGCCTATGAAAACGTGGCGCAGGCGATGGGCGGCTCGATGAGTACCACCGGCATGCCGGACAGCCCACCATTTGTGACTGGCGCGCAGATTGGCGATTCCGGTACCGGATTGCATCTCGCCATCGGCCTGCTCGCCGCGCTGCATCAAGCCAATCGCACCGGCGAAGGTCAGTATGTTGAAGTCGCGATGATGGATGGTGTGATGAATTTATGCCGCGTCAAATTTCGCGATCATCAACGTTTGACGCGTCAGGCGCTGGCGGAATATTCGGTGCCGACGTACCAAAACATGGGTGACGTGCCGCGCGCGGGCAACGATTCCGGCGGCGGCCAACTTGGCAACGCGATTCACTGCAAGCCGCATGGCGCCAACGATTGGATATATGTGGTGGTGCAGGAAGCGGTGTGGACGGCACTTGCGGGCCGCGTCGGCCCCGAACTCGGTATGCCCGATCTCGCCACCGACGCGCAGTTTGCCAGCATCGCGGACCGCCGCAAGAATCAGCAATTGATGTGGACGTTCCTGAACAAGTTCGCCGCCAACTACACCAAGCGCGAAGTGATGGCGATTTTCAATCCGCTCGATGTGCCCTGCGGCCCGATCATGTCCACCGAAGATCTGGCCACGGACGAGCATGTGCGCGGCCGCGACATGTACGTCGAGCTCGATCATCCGCAACGCGGCAAATGGTGGAACGTCGGCATGCCGATCAAACTCTCCGCGTCACCCGCGAAGATCGAGCGCTCGCCCTTGCTGGGTGAGCATACGGATGACGTGTTGAAAAATGTATTGGGCTATGACGAGGCGAAGATTACCGCGATGAAAACGGCGGGCGCGTTTTCGGCACCGCCGAAGAAAGTCTAGTGCGAATGCGCCACGGATGAACACGGATAGACGCGGATGAAAAGCGCAATTTGTGGAACTGTTTGGATACGCGGTAAAAAAATATTAATGCGAGTTGGTGAGTGGCGCGAGCGACAATAAATCCGTGTTCATCCGCGTTTATCCGTGGCAAAAAAACTTTGAAGATTGACAGAAAATGAAAATCGCCATCATCGGCCAGCAAGACTTCGGCAAATCGGTTCTCGACGCATTCCTCGCCCGAGGCGATGACGTCGCCGGCGTTTTCTGCGCGCCGGAAAAAGAAGGCGCGAAAGCCGATCCTTTGCGTGCGGCGGCGCAGGAAAAAGGCCTGAAGATTTTTCAATTGCCCTCGCTGAAAGCGCCCGAAGCTGCACAAGCAATGAAGGAGCTGAACGTCGACATCGGCATCATGGCCTTCGTGCTGCAATTCGCGCCGCAGGATTTTGTCAAGATTCCGAAACACGGCACGATCCAATATCACCCCTCGCTGCTGCCAAAATTTCGTGGCCCCTCATCCATCAATTGGCCGATCATCAAGGGTGAGACCAAAACCGGTCTGACGATTTTCCGTCCCAACGATGCCCTTGATGAAGGTGAAGTGATCCTGCAAAAGGAAACGCCGATCAGCGACAACGATACGCTTGGCACGGTCTATTTTGATCGGCTGTTTCCGATGGGTGTTGCGGCAATGCTGGAGGCGGCCGATCTGGTCGTCGCGGGCAAGCACCTGGAAATCGTGCAGGACGAAAGCCTCGCGAGTTACGAGGGCTGGTGTCGCGCGGCGGAAGCCAAAATCAATTTCAACAATCACGTTGATTACATTCACAACACCATTCGCGGCTGCGATCCTGCGCCGGGTGCATGGACCACGCTCGCAGGAAAGAAAGTGCAACTCTTCGGCAGCAAGAAACACTTCGTGCGCACGTTTGGTACCGTAAAAGGCAAGCCGGGTGAAGTCACCGCGATTGCTGAAAAATCACTCTTCATCACCGCGCAAGGCGGGCAGATTGAAGTCGCCAAACTCAAGCGCGAGGACGGCAAGAAAGTTGCTGCCGGCGAGTTTGCGGCGAATCATGGGGTTATGGTGGGGACGATTTTCGGGGTTTGATTTGGCTGACACGGCGGGAAGGCCTGGCCCGATACTGCTCGAAGGTGCCCCGTTCGCCCTGAGCTTGTCGAAGGGCCTTATTTACTTCGCCATTGATCATTGCGCTGCACGTCTGGTCATACGTCATTTCGTGGCGATTCTGGCGTATTCGGTGTCGCCCTAAAGACTCAAATTAACTTCGCGTTCGCCAACTTCGACATTTTTTTGTCGAGCGTCAATGTAGCGAGGCCCGCCTCATCGTATGACAGTGCGATCAGCCGATCCAACAAGCCGCAACCTTTTGCATTTGCCAGCGCATCGAGCACAGCCGGCCCGCTCTGCGCATCAATCAAACCGCTCTGAAGCACGCCGGCAAGTGCTAAGCGAGCGTCGAGTTTGTCCGCACCGTAGTGATGTTGAAGCGCAATGTACGACTCGCCAATCACTTGGTTCGACGCAACGATCTGCGCGCCGTCCTTTTCGACCAGAGCGGTTAGCTTACTCAGGCTCTTCTGAAACTGCGCAGGCGGCACGCCGGTGGCGAGCCGAACGAGTACGGACGTATCAATCCCGTAGCGATGGGTCATAGGTCTTTTTCCTGAACGACTCAATATCGAAGGGTTTTGCATTCGAACCTATTTTTGGCCGTAGGAGCGCGAGCCGCGACAAGTCGATCCGCTTTGGGCGAAGCGTAAAACCATCGCGCCCACGAACGATTTCCAGACGATCACCCGGTGCAACGCCAAGCTCCTCGAGTACCTTCGCCGGGAATGTGACTTGTCTTTTTGCGGTGAGTGTGACGTGCATGATCCGTTTCCAGTGTGATTTCAAAGGATAACATGCCTTACAAAATTATGCTAGCAGTAAGGCGTGAATTGATGGCGGCGAATCCCACTATATGCAGTGGCCGGTGAATAATAAGTGTTGCAGCGGGACTTTTTAGGTCGCGGAAAACCTTGTCAACTTAGGCGTTGATGCCAATCTATGCTGAAACGAATGGATATTGGGATCTGCTCCTGAGAGACTCCAATGTCGCCGTCGCCAGTAATTTGTTGTTTCACGCGTGGAATTTTTTTACCCAATTCTCTGGGTCGCGCTTAGTAGCACGACATCGGCGCTCAAGTTCGTCACGAAGTACTGGGTTGTGTGGCACGACCATGTAACCTGAGTCCATGTTGCCAACCAACAGACAATCATCATGTGCCGCAAGATACGTTCCGACAAGAAGACAAATGCACGCATCAATACAGTCTTGATCTGACTTTGTTGGCCGCGCCAAATTGCGCATTTTGGCCAGCCAAGTTGCAAAACCTGCGACAGCCCTATCTTCAAGTGCCCTAGTCAAATAGTTGCAAACAATTTTCCAATCTGTCATTAAAAAGGTCTTTGAGCGTTGCGGATTGTACTTGGGTAAACGCCCAGTTGGGCGCGTATCTTCAACCAGCCAATTTAGGGCAATCATCGCCAATACGGGATACGTTTCAATAACGCGCGTGCCGCCAGACATTTTCTGCGGATCACTTGGCCCACCAAAGCGCTCAAGGAAAGACCATATTGGCGCGCCCTTTCCAAACATTTCACTCTTCGCTTTGTTCGCCGGCTGCACTCCTCCATAACGTAAGCCAACCGGAGATGCCGCGAGGTTTTCGACGGGGCGTTGACCTGTAGCATTTTTCACAATTGCTGGTTGATCCAACATCACAATGGTCTTGGTAGGAGAAAACTCCTTCTGCCAATTGAGGATATGGGTTTGCGCCGCAGCATAGGTCGCGACGACAGGAACAGAGGAAATCGCCGAATATTCTCCATCGTCGCAGCCAATTACCGCAACAATTGCGCCTGAATTTGTCGCCGTCCATGCGGCATCAAATCCAACAAGTAGCGTCGTCATTTGATTGACAAGACTCAGATAAACACAAGACAACAAAAGACAATTCGTGGCCTGCGCCTCATTCTTCACCGCTCCCAACTTAACTGCGACACTTGTCTTTCGTTGCCGCCGGATACTTTCCAATCATGGCTCTAGATGCCACACTTGTTACCGTCTGGAATCGGGTTGGGGCTAAAAATGTAGCAACGCATATTCACCCAACAAATCCTGACGCTCACTTCATGATTGTCTCGCAATCGGCCGCGTGCCCATACCATCAATGATAATCCTCTTGCCACTGATTCCGAACTGCGAGCGCCGTGACATTGCGCACATCTTTGATCTCGAACAACGCAACGTACCCTGCATTGCCAAACGGTATCAGCAGTTCGCGCAGAAGCGGATTGCCAATGCCACCTTCAGCTTTGCGGCAAGAAACGGGAAGATCGTCAAGAATTTGATTGTCGGCGCAATCGCCGCCTGCGCCTTCCGCGCTGCGGACAAATCCTGAGCCACATGGAAATAAATCAGCTTCAGCAAATCGCTTTCCGCTTCTTTTGTGAAGCGGACGCCGTAAGTTATTTTTGCGTCGAGCTGTGGCTTTTGCGGTGGCCTCCTTAACGCTTCAAGCGCGAAGCCTTGCCTGCCACTCAATCTACGCAGAGACCTTGGCAAGCACGCGATTCACACTCACATATTTACCACTCTGTTTTGCCGCATCGCGCGACCTTGGCCGCGCTCAAAAAACTCTTGCTGCGCTTGCCTGCGCTCCATATTTCGCCTCAACGACTCCTCGACGAATGCAGAATGCGTTTCCCCCGGTAGCAACATTTTCTCTGCAGCCTGACGCAATTCCGGCTGCACCCGCAGGGCGGGTATGGCGGCGGTTTTCATGAATTTTTCCTTGTCTTACATTTACGACGCGGAATCATACTCGCTGTGACAATTCAGCGCCATTTTTAATGCGCTGATTCTCGCCAAGGCAAACTCGGAAGCGAACGACAATTGGAAATTTCCAAATAAACCAAGAAACACATTCTCCTTGCTATATTGCTCGCCATGACCAGCGCCACCGCCGAATCGCAATCGCTCACGTTCTCGCAAATTCTCGATAGACCCGAGTTGGCGGCGACGCGCGCCGATCACAAAATTGCCTACGGCAAAGACGCACTGCAATATGGCGAACTCTGGTTGCCGCCAGAGAAGTCACTCGACCCGTTGCCGGTGGTAGTACTGATCCACGGCGGCTGTTGGCGGGCGGATCTGCCGGGGCCGGAACTGGTGCGCTTTCTCGCCGATGATTTGCGCAAGCAGGGCGTTGCCGTATGGAGTCTCACGTATCGCCGCGTAGGGCATGCGGGTGGCGGCTATCCGGGCACGTTTAACGACATCGCAAATGGCGTGGATCACTTGCGCGCGCTGCGTGAAAAATATTCGCTCGACTTGGATCGCATGGTTGTCACCGGGCATTCGGCCGGTGGTCATCTGGCGTTGTGGGCCGCCGCGCGGTCGCGCATACCCACTGGGAGTGCGATCGGTGTTGACGCATCCACAACGCCACTCGTGTTCAAGGCGGTGGTTGGCATCGCCGCCATTCCCGATCTCGCGCATTTCGCGCGCGCGGGGGCGCATGCCTGTGGCGAAAAGACGGTAGATCAATTGGTCGATATTGCGAACCGGCGCGCGACAGGTGCGGCGGCCAACGCGCCGTATTGCGATACCTCGCCGTCCGAAATGTTGCCGCTCGGCGTCAAACAGATTTTGATTCACGGTGTGTACGACGGCATCGTGCCGCCATCGATCGGCTGGCGATATCAATCGATGGCGGAAAAGAAAGGCGACGCGATCGAACTCGTCACGCTGGAGAACGCCGGGCATTTTGAGTTGATCGCGCCGTGGACGCCGACGGGCAAGGTGGTCGTGAAGCGGATTGTTGCGGCGTTGAAATAGGTTACTTCTGTTTGTGCCTGTCGTACCGGCGAATGCCGGTACCCAAGTTTCGTAACCTGTTTTGCTGCAAAGTAAATTGGGCCAAGCGAATGCATTGGCTTGGCGTTCAGCGGGCGCATCGCATGCGATGCGAATTCCCCACCTCACCCCCGGAGTAAATCCGGGGAGACAACATTTTAGATAAATCGAAGTACCCGACAGACAAACTCTAACATTGGCGCGGTTCTTCAAGCAATTTCGCCGGGGATGGCCCGCCAGTACTAGGGTTTCAAGTCGGCGGCATTGTCTCGCCAGCCCCCAGCGCTCGCTGCATCTGCACGCTATCCAGCCAGCGAACGAACTTGAAGCCGATGCCTTTGAATAGCGCAGCGCGTTCGAATCCGCAGGCCTCGTGCAACTTGATCGAACCGGTATTCTCGCTATCGCCAATCACCGCGATCATCTGTCGGAAACCAAGCACCGCGCAGTCGTCGATCAAGGTCATCAGTAATTTTCTGCCGATACCCTGCCCCGTCATTTCTTTCAGCACATAGACCGAATCCTCGACCACAAAGCGATAGCCAATGCGCGCGCGATAACTGCTCGCGTAGCTGTAGCCGACGACTCTGCCGTCAAGTTCGGCGGCGAAATACGGGTAGCCTTTCGCGAGCACTGCGGCACGGCGGCACGCGAATTCTTCCGCGCTGGGGGCAGCGTATTCCCATGATGCCGTTTCCGTTGCAACAGTGGCGGCGTAGATCGCCGCAAATGCCGCGACATCTTCGTCGCGCGAAGGGCGGATATGCACGCTCAATTGGGTACTGCACCCGGTTCGCCCAAATCCCAAAAAATCCCCGCCATGATTGCGAGCCCTTCGCGCGCAATCGGCGCCAGCATGTGCTCGTTCGGCGCATGTTGCGAACACGCGGAATAGGAATGCGGAATCCAGATCGTCGGCAAGCCGAGCGTGTCGGCGAACACTTCGTTGGGTAGCGAGCCGCCGAGATTCGGCAGGATCGCGGGCTTCACACCCGTCGTGCGCGCGATGCTCGCCACCGCCCAGCGCACCCATTTGGAATCCGGGTCGAGACGCGTCGCGTGCATCGGCTCTTCGCGCGCAGGCGTCACGCTCACTTGCGGGAATCCTTCACGGATCAGATGGCGTTGCAACGCAGGCACGACATCGTCGGGATCGGTGCCGACCACGAAACGCAAATGTCCGCGCGCCCACGCTTTGCCGGCAATCGCGTTCACCGGAAATTCCGGATTGCCGACTTTCATCGCGAGGATCGAAAAACTCGACCAGCCGAACACGCGCTCGGCGGGTGTTAGACCTTCCTCGCCCCAATCGAGATCGATCGCAGGAGAATCATCGCCACCGGAGGGTTCGCAATCGCGCAGCGCCGCGCGCACCGCGTCCGGAATTCCTGTCGGTCGCCACTCGGGCACGCGGATCGCGCCGCGCTTGTCGGTGATGCTCGCGATCGCATGCGCGAGGATGATGCCGGGGTCAGCGATCAAGCCGCCCCAATTTCCAGAATGATGCGCGCCAGGACGCAGATCGACCGTCAAATCAAAATTCATCACGCCGCGCGAACCGAGAAAAATCGTCGGACGATCCGGTTTCAACCGCGGGCCATCGGAAGCGATGAAGACATCGGCTTTCAACGCATCTTTGTGCAATTTGCAAAATGCATTCAACCCCGGCGAGCCGATTTCTTCACCCGTCTCAATCAGCAATTTCACGTTGAAACCGAGTGCGCATCTTGTTTCCAGCACACTTCTCAAAGCACCGATATTGATCGTGTGCTGGCCTTTGTTGTCTGCCGTACCGCGACCGTAAATTCGCTCGCCTTCCTCATGCATCCTCCACGGGTTGAGGCCATCGCGCCACTGCGGTTCCAGCCCGCGAACCACATCGCCATGGCCGTAGCTCATCACTGTCGGCAAATGATCGCCTTCGATGCGCGTCGCGATCAGAAACGGCGTCTTGCCGACGGGGCTTTCATAGACGCGCGAGGAGAAGCCCATCGATTGGAGCGAAGCGGCAATCTCATCCGTAAGATACGAATGCAGCACCGCCGAACGATCCGGATTCTGGCTCTCGGTCGGCATGGCGACGCGGCGCGCGAGATCGGCGTGAAATTCGCGACGGTCAAAATACTTTTCGGCGGCGGCAATTGCGGCGGCGCGGGTCATGATTTTGCCAATCGCTCAAACCCCAACTCAAGATCGCGAATCAAATCGTCCGGATCTTCGAGGCCGATGTTGACGCGCACCAGCGTCCCACTCGGCAAAGGGTTCACCGTGCGTTTGAAATGCGCGACCACGGCAAGGCTCTCGAACCCGCCCCATGAATAACCGAGCCCGAAATATTCATAGTGATCCAGCATCGCCGCGAGTTGCGCATCGCTGCAAGGGTTGAGTTCAATCGTGAACAATCCGGCAGCGCCGGAGAAATCACGTTTCCATAAGACATGACCGGGGTCACTATCCAGCGCGGGATACATCACGCATTTGACCTCCGGCCGCGTTTGCAGCCACTTTGCGATGATGAGCGCACTCTCTTGATGCCGCCGCAATCGCACACCCATTGTGCGCATGCCTCGAAGTGCCAGAAAACAATCGTCGGGTGATGCGCGTTGGCCAAGATCGAGCGTGGTTTCTTTCAGGCGCGGCCAATTTTCTTCGTTCGCCACCACCAGGCCGATCAGCGCATCCGAATGTCCCGCATAATATTTCGTCGCCGGCTGCACGACGAGATCGACACCGTGTTCAAAAGCGTTGAAAAAATAGCCGGTCGCCCAAGCGTTATCGATGATGACTTTCGCGCCGCGCGCATGAGCGACTTTGGCGATGGCGGGAATATCTTGCACTTCAAAAGTGTGCGAGCCGGGGCTCTCGGTGTACACCACCGTGGTATTCGGCTGCATGAGTGAGGCGATGTCGGCACCGATCAGGGGATCGTAGAACGTAGTAGTCACGCCGAAGCGCGTCAGAAATTTTTCCGCAAAACGGCGGCCGGGATGGTAGGTGCTATCCGGCATCAACACGTGATTGCCGGATTTCACGCACGAGAGCAATGCGCCGGCGACGGCACCGAGACCGCTCGAATAAGTGAGCGCCCGGTAGCCGCCTTCCATTGCCGCCACCGCATTTTCCAGTGCCAGCTCCTGCGGCATATTGACGATGCCATAGGTCGGTACTTGCTCGTCGTTGTCAAAGCGGCGCTGAATGTCGTGTTGCTCGGCCATCGATTCGAACAGCACGGTGGATGCGCGATGCAAGGGCACGTTGACCGTTGACGGACTATATTCAACGTGGCGGCCGAGGTGGGTGAGTTGGGTATCTTTTTTCATCTACATTTCTTTTCACTAGTGTCCGGTTAAATATCGAACAACATCAACTGGTTACTGGCGGGCGTTGCAATCGTTCTGTTCGCATCGGGCTGGAAGGCGCATGTTAGCTGGGTCTTTTCAAAAATGGACACCGACAATATCTGTAGCAAAG
>JANOKK010000372.1:0-3584 GCA_031419255.1 Betaproteobacteria bacterium | reverse complement strand
GTGTGCGGCCAGGGTGGCCGTAGGCGAGGCCGTGAGTTGAGAGGAGCGCGGTCATGCCTTGCCGTGGGGCCCCCGCGGGCGGGGGCACGACGACAAAGTGGGTTGAGCCGCGCTCATGCCGAGACCTCTTTACGCGAATGGGTGGCGGCCAAGAGCCAGAGAAACAGTGGCGCGCCGATCAGCGCGGTCAATACTCCCGGCGGAATTTCCATCGACGCCATCGTGCGCGCGAACGTGTCGACGGTGAGCAAGTAGCACGCGCCGAACACCAATGAGAGCGGCAACACGCGCGAAAATTCAGGGCCGACAAGCAAGCGCGCGGCGTGCGGAATCAACAATCCGATCCAGCCGATGATGCCCGAGATCGCTACCGCTGTCGCCGTGATGAGCGTCGCGCAGGCGATGATCACGAGGCGCAGCCATCCGACACTCACGCCCATTGCACGCGCCTCGTCATCCGATAGCGACAATAAATTCATTCGCCAGCGCAGCAGAAAAATCGGCGTGAGACCGAGCAGTATCAGGGGAATCGCCATCCACAAATCAGCGGGCGACACCGAACTCAAACTACCGAGCATCCAAAAGGTGATCGCCGGCAATTGATGGTAGGGGTCGGCCAGCGTTTTCATCAGCGCGATGCATGCGCCCAGCAGTGAGCCGACCACCACGCCCGTGAGGATGAGTGAAAGGATGGGATCATGCCCGCGCACCGCGTTGCCGGTGAAATACACCAGTGCCACGGCGAGCAACCCTCCCGCGAAGGCGAATCCCTGAATCGCGAACAGCGGCAATGAGAGGAAAATCGCCAGCACCGCGCCGAGTGCGGCACCGCTGGAAACGCCGAGAATATCGGGCGAAACCAGTGGATTGCGAAACAGGTTTTGAAACACGGCACCCGCGCCGGACAATGCTGCACCGATGACGATGGCTGCAAGAATGCGCGGCCCGCGCAAATCGAAGAGTACCGTGTCAGCCTGCGGCGAAAGGTGATGCGTGCCGCCCGAAACCTTCGCCCAAATCAATGCGATCAATTCGCCTGCGCCTAGCGGATAACGGCCCACGCTGAGGGCGATCAGCGTGATTGCCGCCAACGCACCAAGTGCGATGAACATGACCATCGGGTTACGTGAACGGGGCATATAAAAGGCGCTCAATCAATCGACGCTGCTCGCATGGCACAATGCCGCTTTCGTGTTTTGAGGAGCAAGATTCAATGAAGCGAGTTTACAGGCGTATCGCAATTCTTCTCGGTGTGATCGCATGGAATATTTCTGCCGTTTGGCCGGTTACCAGTCTTGCCGAAACGGCACGCCCGCTGCGGCTCGCAACCACCACCAGCACGGAAAATTCCGGATTACTTGCTGACTTTTTGCCTGTTTTTGAAAAACAATTCGGCGCGCCGGTGCGGGTGATCGCCGTTGGCACCGGGCAGGCGTTGAAATTGGGCGAGCGTGGCGATGTAGACGTGGTGCTGGTTCACGCGCGTGGGGACGAGGACAAATTTGTCGCGGCCGGCTTCGGCATCAATCGCCGTGACGTGATGTACAACGATTTTGTCATGGTGGGGCCGCAGGATGATCCGGCGAAAATTCGCGGCTTGAAAGACATCGGCGTCGCGATGAAAAAGATTCATGAGCAAGGCGTGAAATTTGTCTCGCGCGGCGACGAATCCGGCACACATATCATGGAGCGGCGCTTGTGGAAAGAAGAAGGCGTCTCATTGGAGGCGCTCAAAGGCAAGTGGTATCTGTCGGCGGGGCAAGGCATGGGTGCCGTGCTGACGATGGCGGCATCCATTGGCGCGTACACGCTGACGGATCGCGGAACGTTCGTTGCCTACAAATCAAAAATCGCGCTCGATATTCTGGTCGCGGGTGACCCGCGCCTGGCGAACCCGTACGGCATCATTGCGGTGAATCCGAAGCGCCACGCGGATGTCAATATTGCCGGCGCGAATGCGTTGATCGAGTGGATCACGTCGGCGGAAGGCCAGCGGCGCATCAACGGCTTTCGCGCCAATGGTGAGCAGTTGTTTTTCTCCGGCGTACCGCCGGCGTCCGTATTCAAGGCGTTGAAATAGTGGATTCGTTGGCCTGACATGGATCTCGTCGAGGCAATCCGCGAAGCATTCCGGTTGCTCGTCACCGGCGACGCTGGCTTGTGGACCATTGTCTGGATCTCATTGCGGGTGTCGCTGCTGGCGCTATTGATTGCGACGCCGCCCGCCGTGGCGCTGGGCTTCTTGCTCGCCACGGTTTCATTTCCGGGCCGTCGCGCGGCAGTGATTGTGCTACAGAGTTTTCTCTCGTTTCCGACGGTGGTGGTGGGCTTGATCCTGTATTTGCTGCTCACCCGTCAGGGGCCATTGGGTGGGCTGCAGCTTTTATATACGCAGGACGCGATGATCGCGGGCCAGGCCATCATTGCGTTTCCGGTGCTCGCGGCCTTTGCGCTGGCCGCCGTGCAAAGCGCCGATCAACGAGTGCGCGAAACGGCACTGGCGCTGGGTGCCACACGGGCGCGCGCATCATGGACGACGCTGTTTGAAGTGCGTTTTGCCGTGATCGCGGCGGTGTTGAATGGCTTCGGTCGGGTGATATCGGAAGTCGGTTGCGCGATGATGGTCGGCGGCAATATTGCCGGCGTTACGCGCAATATTCCGACGGCGATTTCGCTTGAAACCAGTAAGGGCGATTTTTCGCAAGGCATCGCGCTGGGCGTGGTGTTGATGGCGTTTGCGCTGGGTGCGAATCTGATGTTGGCGTGGGCGCAGGGCCGCGGCGGGATGGAATAAATGGCGAACGCGCTGGTCATTTCGCGTCTGCAAAAAAGTTTTGACAATCGGTGCCTGCTCGATTTGAGCGATTTAAATTTCGAGCCGGGGGAATTGCATTTGCTCATCGGCGACAACGGTGCCGGCAAGACCACGTTTTTGAAAATCCTGGCCGGTTTGGAAAGGGCGGATGCGGTTGAGATTGCGCTGAGTGGTTTTGTTTATGCCGGCGGCATCTATCCTGCGGCTATGCGGCGCGATGTGGTTTACGTGCACCAACATCCCTATCTTTTTTCCAGCAGCATTGAAGCCAATATTGCGTACGGATTGAAAGTTCGCGAGATTGCCGCGCCGGTGCGCGATGCCGCCGTGCGCGAGGCCATGCGATGGGCGGCACTCGACAGTGCGAAAGACGTGCTGCCAAAGCGGCTGTCGGGCGGCGAGAAACAGCGCGTGGCATTGGCGCGCGCAATGGTGCTCAACGCGCCGGTGATGTTGATCGATGAGCCGACCGCGAGTCTGGACGCCACCGCGCGCGATCAGGTGAAGGTGCTGCTCGCGACGATGCGGGCCGAGGGCCGCATCGTGCTGATTGCCACGCATGACCCGGCGATGCTGGAATTGCCGGGCGCGGTGGTATGGGATCTTGCGGGGGGAAAACTTACACGCCGCTTCGTTTAGTGCGGCTTACATCGCAAGCGTGCTTCTATAGAAACATGTCATCCTGAGCGACGCGAAGGATTTCGTCATTGCAACGAGATCCTTCGCGTCGCTCAGGATGACATGTTTCTTTATGGGCGATCGAACCGGG
>JANOKK010000371.1:0-3141 GCA_031419255.1 Betaproteobacteria bacterium | reverse complement strand
CTCGCTCATCAGTGGAATGACTTCATCCACATGTGGGTATGGGTACACGTAATGCAATCGCACCCATGGCTTCTCGGTGCCGCCGATGCTGCCCAACGCTTCGCAAAGCTCAGTCATGCGGGTCTTCAGGGGCCGCCCGTTCCAGAAGCCGGTACGGTATTTCACATCCACCCCGTATGCACTGGTGTCCTGCGAAATCACCAGCAATTCTTTCACGCCGGATTTCACCAGATTCTCCGCTTCCTGCATCACGCTGCCGACCGGGCGGCTCACCAGATCGCCGCGCATCGAGGGGATGATGCAAAACGTGCAGCGATGATTGCAGCCTTCGGAAATTTTCAGGTAGGCATAGTGTTTCGGCGTGAGCTTGATACCGGCCGCCGGCACCAGATCGATAAACGGGTCATGCGGCTGCGGAAGATGCGCATGCACGTGATGCATGACTTCGTCCTTGGCATGCGGGCCGGTGACGGCCAGCACCTTCGGGTGAATCTGCCTGATGAGATTGCCGCCGCCCTCGCCAGCTTTGGCACCGAGACAACCCGTGACGATCACCTTGCCGTTTTCGGCCAGCGCTTCGCCAATCGCGTCGAGCGATTCTTCCACGGCCGAATCAATGAATCCGCAGGTATTAACCACCACCAAATCCGCGCCCGCGTAATTGGGCGCGATCTCGTAGCCTTCGGCGCGCAGTTGCGTGATGATTTGTTCGGAATCGACCAATGCTTTCGGGCAACCCAGCGAGACGAAACCGACTCTCGGCGGCTTCGCATTTCGCTTCGTGGCTTTGCCGATCTTGGCCGGGGTGATGACTGCCGTTGTGCTCATGGCGTTGCGATTTCTGCCGTTATGTTGCGCGCATTGTTGTGCGCGATTTTGTTCGCTATGCGCGACCGGATTTCTTCGCTTTCGGTTTGGCGCGCGGTGGTTTGCGTTCTTCTGCAGCAGATTCACTGGAATTGTCGCCGCTTGTCGCAGCGGAAGCTTTGTCGCCCGCTGTGGCTAAAGGATTGTAGGGAAACGTCGAAAACATCTGCATGGCCTGCTTACGCAATTCTTCCTGCATGCCAATCACGTTCGAGGCACTCTTCTCCAGGTATTCGCCCATCATGCCGGGAACCGCTGTCGGGCCGCCCTGCATGACTTTTGTCCAGGCTTCCGGATCGAGTGCGGGAACCGCCTTTGCCAAACTGCCGAGATTCGGTGCGATCGATTGCGCGATGCCGGCACCGCCGAGCGTGCCATACAGGGACTTCGTTTGTTCCTGAAATTTGCGTTGCGCTTCGTGAAACGCGCCGATGCTACGTTCAAGATAACTGCCCATCAGCCCCTGCATCGAGTGACCGTAGTAGCGAATGATGTTGGCGAGCATGTCGGAGGAAAACATCGGCACGCCGCCGCTCTCTTCTTCGAGAATGATTTGCAGCAGGATGCTGCGGGTGAGATTTTCTCCGCTGCGCGCGTCCTGCACCTCGAATACCTGATTTTCGAGGACGAATTGCTTGACATCGGCAAGCGTGATGTAGGCGCTGGTCTCGGTGTCGTACAGACGGCGATTGGGGTACTTTTTAATGATTCTCGGCACGATGTGTCCTTTTTTGCGAAATTGCGAACGATGGGCGGCAATGCGCGACCGTCTGTCATTGGCTTGTCATGTTGCACCATCAAAATAACCACCAGAAAACGCGCATCGCAGTGCAATGCGTTCGGAAGACACGTGCAACTAGTTATTTGATTATCTTAGCATTTTTTGTTTGTTGCGGTGGCAAAATCCGAAAATGGTGCAATGCAACAAAAAGTTCTTGACAATCGCCTCGCCCATCCATATTATTCTGATTGTGCAGCGCAACATTTGTGGTCGAACTCTTGATGTGGCGCTAGTTTCCCAAAAACTTTCTTAACCAGGAGTAATACCATGTCAAATCTGAATGTAGGCGCCGAGCAATTCGGTGAATTTTCCAAGTCCGCCGTTGATGCCGCCGCTAAGCTGGCGCGCGTTTCCTTCGACAGCGCCGAGCGTTTCTTCGCGCTGAACCTCGAAGCCGCTAAAGTGAGCCTCGACGAAACCACCAAGAGCGCCAAAGCCGCGACTGCCGTCAAAGATGCGCAGGAATTCAATGGCCTCCGTACCAAAGCCGCTGAAACCGGTCTGGAATTCTTCATGGGCTACTCGAAGAATTTGTATGACATCAGCAACTATGCGCAAGCCCAATATTCTTCGTTTATCGAAGAGCGCGTTTCGGCTTTCCAGAAGTCCGTTGTCGAAGGTCTTGATAAAGCCGCCAAGAACGCACCGGCTGGTACCGATGTCGCTTTCTCGGCGCTGAAATCCAGCGTCGCTGCGTCGACCGCCGCCATGGACACGTTCTCTAAAGCGTCCAAGCAAGTGTCGAGCTTTGCCGACACCGCGTTCAAAACCGCGACCGAAACCGCCACCAAGGCAACCGCTTCCAACAAGCGCAAGTAATTCGCATTTACGTCTCCTCCTCCTGATCGAAAGATTAGGATTCGCCCCGGAAACCATGTTTCCGGGGCTTTTTTATGTGGCAATGCATCACTCTCAAGCGGAAATAAGATATGACAAAAAAAATCGCACTCATCACTGGCGGCGTTGGTGGCATCGGCACCGGGGCATGTAAAACTCTCGCGGCAAAAGGCTTTTTTGTGATCGCCAATTATGTGGTGCCCGGTTCGGAAATCCGCTGGCAGGAAGAAATGGCCAAGGCCGGTTTCACTGCAGACGACTGCGCGATTGCATTGGGCGATGTCGCCGACTATCAAGCGACGAGCGAAATGATTCGCAAGATCGAGTCAACGCACGGCCCCATCAGCGTGCTGGTGAATTGCGCCGGTATCACACGAGATTCGACCTTGCGCAAAATGTCGCCGGAAAACTGGCACGCGGTGTTATCAACCAACCTTAACAGCGTGTTCAATTGCAGCAAACATGTGATTGAAGGCATGGTCGAGCGCGGCTGGGGCCGCATTATCAATATTTCCTCGGTCAATGCCGTCAAAGGTCAATTCGGGCAGACCAATTACGCGGCAGCGAAGGCGGGCGTATTGGGGTTTACCAAATCGCTCGCGCAGGAAGTGATCCGCAAAGGCGTGACCGTGAATGCCGTATCACCGGGCTACATC
>JANOKK010000370.1:0-1884 GCA_031419255.1 Betaproteobacteria bacterium | reverse complement strand
TGTTGGCAATGCCGAATTCCGGGCCGACCAAACCGGCGTCGGACATCGGCCCCGAGGGTGAATATTCGGGCGAGTAGTAGTTGAATACGCTGGGTGCGCGCAATGGACTTTGGCCGAGCGAATCCGAACCACCCAGATCGTAAATGCTGCGGTAGCCGTTGGTCATCACCGCACCGAACGCACGATGCAGATGCGTGAATCGCATGATGGGCTCGCGCAACTTGCCGAAATAGTTTGGCTGGCTCGCGCGCGGGGTGCGCGCTTCGGGGTCAAGCAGAATCGCGCGGATCACGGCCTTCATGTCGCCTCGCACACTTGAGCCATTGTCGTTGAATACATTCGCGATCCGCGTCACATAAGCACCACTCGGATTGCTGGTGACGAGCCGCTGAATCAATTGCTCGCCAATGAACGGGCCGACGTTCGGGTGGTAGAAAAGATTGTCCACCACCGCATCGATATCCTGCATCGGTGTTTGGCCTGCCGGCACGGTTTGAAAATGCGCCGCCGAGCCCGGATATACCAGCAGCGTTTTCGCACCCGCATCATGCGCGCCGCCGGTGATGTCGCGCTTGTCATCACTTGAACGATAGGTGGCCGTCCACGGTGCCATCGGTGTCGACCACGCCGTACAGGCTTTGGCGGCACTGGCGGCGTCTGACGGGAACGGCACATCCGGATACAACCAGCGCCACGATTTGGTTTGATCCTGTCCCGCAAACGTCCAACCGGTCAACGCGCGTGCAACCGATTGCGCATCAGCTTCCGAGTACGTGTCGATCGGCTTGTTATTGGCAAACTGTACCGAGCCATCGAGATTCAACATCACGGTGCCGATGGTGAATAGCTGCATCACTTCGCGCGCGTAATTCTCGTTGGGGATGATGTTGAGCACGGCGTCGGCTTTGGCGCTGCCTTTCATGTCCAGGTATTCGCCCATTGCGGGGCTCAAGGTCACATCCTTGATCAAATTCTTGAAATTGCCAAATGCGTTCGCACCGAGCATATCGAGATACGCCGCCGAGGCGCAGGCCTGATCGCCGATCGTGTTGTTTTGCATCGAGATCACCATGATCTGCGACAGCGCGTTCGCCACCCGCTGGCGCAATTGATCGGGTGCCTCAAAATATTTCTTCCAGATGGACGGCCCCATCACCGACCACGGCTCGGTCGGGTAGAACGGATCGGCACTCACGGTCGGCAGATGCAAGGTTTGCGGCAACGCGAATTGCTCATCGAGATACGCCGATGGTGTGAGTGCCGTCACGCGTGTAATCTCGGCCTGCGTTGCGCCAAAAGTGGTTTGCGCGAGCAGGCGCGCGGGGTCAGCTTGCGGATGTGCCGCGACGTTGACCGCGAATGGTGCCGAGACAACGGATACGCCGTTGCCATCGGTCGCTTTCGCGGTGATTTGGCGCGGGCCTTCGGTGGGTGGCGTCCATACAAACGAGTAGGGCGCATTGGTGTCTTCGCCGATCTTGTTGACACCATCGAAAAATTCCACGCGCACGATCGTGCCGCCCGTGACCGACGCACTCGCATCAAGCGCAATCGCCGTACCCATTTGTGCGGCACCGATTGGCGACAGCGAGACCATCGGCGGCGCGCTGGTTCCGAGCGTCAGGCTGTTGCGCGCCTTGGTGGCGGCGACGTCTTTGGCGCTCACCTTGCCGCTGGCGCTGAGGTCATAGCGAAAATTATTGGCGTCGGTGATTTGACCCGCGCGCACTTTCACGGCGCTGGTGTCTTGCGCATTGACGGAAGCCGAATTGTTGGTGTCGCCGATTAAAAAACCGACTGATGCGGATGCATTCATCATGCCGCTCGTGGCAGTGACACCCGCTAGTGCGATCGTGACGCGTCGACGGTCGGGAATGCCCGTGA
>JANOKK010000369.1:0-1567 GCA_031419255.1 Betaproteobacteria bacterium | reverse complement strand
TTTTCCAACTCATCACGGACTGCCGTTTCCACTTTGGCAATGTTCTGCGGTGCCGCAATCGCATATACGCTAAAGCTTCCCGCGCGATCCAGCGAGCCGACATTCAATTGCGAACCCACGCTGTAACTCAAGCCGTCTTTTTGGCGGATGCGTTGCGCCAAGCGCGAATTCAGTTCCGCACCACCACCGATTATGTAATTGGCAAGATACAACGCCGCGAAATCGGCATCGTCGTCTTTCAGATTGAAATTCTGGCGCGCGAGAAAGACCGCGTTTTCCTTGTCCGGCGTTTCGATCGCTTCATTGACGGGCGCAATCTCGTTGAAGCTGCGTACGATGCGCGCGACCGGTTGCTTCGCCTTCCAACTGCCGAATAATTCGTCGATCGTTTTGGCAGTGGCCGTCTCGACGAAATCACCGACGATGGCAATTTCCGCCTGCGCTGCACCATAAAACTCGCGGTGGAATGCCTTGAGGTCGTCAAGCGAGACTTTATTTATTTCCGCCATGCTTTCGTCAAGCGACGACGCGGCGCGCCAATCGCCTTTGGGGTAGGTGTTGAAAATGAGCGATAGTTTTTCGCTGCCTTTCGCGACCGGATCGCTGCGTTGAAATTCGAGGCCGGTGATCTGTTGTTTCTTCAATTGCACAAATTCCGATTCCGGAAACGATGGCTCTTTCATCACATGCGCGATCAACTTGAGTGCTGCGATCAAATGTTCGCGCGTGGTTTGTATGCCGGCATTGGTGCCCGACACGCCGCCGGAAATTTTCAACTTGTCGAATTCATCCGACAATTGCTCGCGGGTAAATCTCGTGGTGCCGCGCGAGAGCATGGCACCGGTCATTTGCGCAATGGCACGCTTGCCGAACAGGGTCTTCTCGTCGCCGATATGCAGTGTGACATTCACGTTCACGGTTTCACCGCGGTTCTTCTTCGCCAGCAACGCGACTTTCACGCCACCAATCGTCGAGCGCCGGGTGCGCTTGTCGATGTTGTCCTGCGACGGGTCAAACGCTTCGGCGGTCGCGGTGGACACTTTGCCTTTGAAATCCTTGAGCACTTCCGCAGCAGTCGGTGGCGTGGGCAATTCGGCGCGCTGCGGATTGTCTTCCGGCTGGAAATTGCCGACGATGCGGTTGTCGCGCCGATAATATTTTGCGGCGACCGCAGTGACTTGTTCAACCGTGGTTCTTTCCGCCGCGTCGCGCCCCTGAAAGAACAAACGCCAGTCGCCGAGCGCGATGTACTCGGACAATTGCACGCCGATGTTCTCGTGATTGTTGAGCGTTTTCTCGGCGTCGTTCGCGAAATTTTTCCGCGCCCGCGCCATCTCTTCCGGCGTCGGCGGGTTCTTGTAAAACTCCTCGACGATGCGCGTCAGTTCGGCCTGCACCGGCTCGATTGGGTCGCCTTTCTTTACGACCGCAGCCAGCAAATGCAGCGTTGAATCTATGCCGACCAGTGGAATGCCAGCGACTTGTGCGGCTTTGCCGGATTCCACTAACGCCTTGTGCAATCTGCCGGTTGGCGAATCGCCCAGCAGGAAATTGATAAAGCTGATCG
>JANOKK010000368.1:0-2054 GCA_031419255.1 Betaproteobacteria bacterium | reverse complement strand
CAGCAGCTTTACCACGGCAATCACAAACCATACGGCAATGTGGTGGGCAGGGGAGGCTGAAAGCGGCTGGGGAATGAACCTCAATCATCAGGGCAATCAGATTTTCGCCAGCATTTTTAATTATGAGGCGGCGGGTCTGGGAACCCAAAATCCCGGCCTGTGGATGGTGGCAAGTGCCGCCAGAGTTGGCGCGGCAGATTCTTACTCGGGTGATTTGCTGAGAGTGGCAGGGCCGGCGTTCAATGCGTCGCCATTCACGCCGATCGCGGCGGGCAACAGCACGCGCGTCGGCAATTTTCGCCTTGATTTCACCGGCGTCAATTCGGCAACGCTCACCTACGACGTGATCGGTGCGGGAACCGGCGGCACCGGCGGCACAGTGACCAAAAGTATTAGCCGTCAAGCCTTCGCAACAATGCCAGTTTGCGCATTCACCGGTGGTGATCGAACGTTTACGTTCAACTATCAAGACCTTTGGTGGAATCCCCGCGAATCGGGATGGGGCATCAATTTCACCCATCAGGGCAGCACTATTTTTGCGACGCTTTTCACTCATGAGCCCGGAGTCGGCAATTTCAACAAAGGCATGTGGTTGACTGCGACCATACGGCAGTTGCCGTTTTCAACAACGACCACGGCGGACATATTTCAGGGTGACTTGCTGCGCGTGACCGGCTCGGCATTTAACGCGAATCCGTTCATCCCGCTCAATCCGGCCACCAATACTGCGCGGGTGGGCAATATGCGTGTTGAATTCTCCACCGGCAATGCCGCAAGATTGATTTATGACGTCAATGGCCAATCGGTGACCAAGGACATCGTGCGGCAGGTATTCGATGCGTTTCGACCGGAATGCGAGTCGCCCTGACGCCACCGTAGTTATTGCCTCGTTGGTCGGTTCGTTTCAGAGCGCCGCGTATAATTCGCGCTTCCAAAGTTGCCCGGCCCCGCGCATGTCTGTTGCCACTGTCCCCGTCGTTGTTCATTCTGCCTTGATCGAGTCGCTCGACCACGAAGGTCGAGGCGTTGCGCATGTCGATGGCAAGGCGGTGTTTGTCGAAGGCGCGCTGCCGCGCGAGTTAGTTGAGTATCAACCGTCGCGCAAAAAGAAAAATTTCGAGACCGCTAAGTTGACGAGGATTGTTCGCGCGTCGTCGGATCGGGTTACCGCGAAATGCCGCTTCTATGACATCTGCGGCGGCTGCGGACAGCAACACGCCGATCCGCGTTTGCAAGTGGCCGCCAAACAACGCGTGCTGGAAGATAATCTTGCGCGCATCGGTAAAGTTACCCCCGAACGCGTACTGCCGCCGATTTACGGCGCGCCGTGGGAATATCGCCATCGCGCGCGCATGTCGGTCAATTACGTGCCAAAAAAGGGCGGCGTACTGGTGGGCTTTCGCGAAAAGAAATCGAGCTACGTGGCCGATATGCATTCCTGCGAAGTGCTGGCGGGTGGCATTGGTCGATTGATCGATCCGCTGCGTGCGATGTTGACCACACTTGACAAGCGCGACCGCATCCCGCAAATCGAAGTCGCGGTGGGGGCGAGGGTCACGGCGCTGGTATTGCGCCTTCTGGAGCCGCTCACGCCCGCCGATGAGGCCACTTTGCGCGCGTTTGCCGATGCGCATGCCGCTTCGCATCGATTGCAGTGGTGGGTGCAGGTGAAGGGGCCGGAAACGGCGGTGCCGTGGTACCCGCTCGACGCGCCCGAACTCACGTACTTGCTGCCGGAGTTTGATCTCGACATTAACTTCCGACCGACCGAATTTACCCAAGTGAATCACCGCGTCAATCGATTGATGGTGCAACGCGCCATCGATCTGCTCGATCCGCAACCGGGCGAAGTCATCGCGGATTTATTTTGCGGGCTCGGCAATTTCAGCCTGCCGATCGCGCGGCGCGGCGCGGACGTGATCGGTGTGGAGGGCAGCGAGGCGTTGACGATGCGGGCGATGGAAAATGCGCAGCGCAACGGGCTCGAATCGCGCACCCGTTTTTTCGCCGCTGATTTGTACACTGATCAGGAAGCGGCGATGAAGAAAATTCCG
>JANOKK010000367.1:0-1437 GCA_031419255.1 Betaproteobacteria bacterium | reverse complement strand
CCACACAAAACCGGTTCGCGCTATGCTTTCCAAATTCAGGAAAACGTGTTTTTCCTGCCACTTACGCCACCAAGGGAGATTTCGATGCGCCTCCGCCACCTCGAACGACACCGCACCGACCGCATCGGTTGGCTGCGCGCGGCGGTGCTGGGTGCCAATGACGGTATTGTTTCCACTGCGAGTTTGATCGTCGGCGTTGCGGCGGCCAACGCGGATCATTCCGCGTTAATGATCACTGGTGTGGCGGGCATGGTGGCGGGTGCGATGTCGATGGCGGCGGGAGAATATGTGTCGGTGTATTCGCAGGCGGACACCGAGAATGCGGACATCGAGCGCGAGCGCCTTGAGTTGCTGGCCGATGCCGCGAGTGAGCACAAGGAATTGGCGGCGATTTATGTGAGCCGCGGATTGGATGCGACACTCGCCGATCAGGTTGCGACGCAATTGACGGCGCATGACGCGCTGGGCGCGCATACGCGTGATGAACTCGGCATCTCGCATACGTTGTCGGCGCGGCCCTTGCAGGCGGCGCTGGCGTCGGCGGGCAGTTTTGCGTTAGGCGCGGTGTTGCCGCTGATCGTCACGATGTTGGCGCCGCGTTCGCTGCTGATCACACTGGTCTCCACAACCTCGCTGATATTTTTGGCGCTGCTCGGCGCGGTCGCGGCGCGCGCGGGTGGGGCGGCGATGATGAAAGGTGCGGGTCGCGTCGCGTTCTGGGGTGCGCTGGCGATGGCGCTTACGGCGGGCGTCGGCAAACTGTTTGGTGCGGCGGTGTAATGCGCGGGCTTTTTCAATCCCGCGAGCAGAATAGCGCGACATGAATTGGCCCATCGCCTGCGTCCAGTTATTCTTCACTCTCGGCTGGACCGTGTACGTGATTTTCTTGCCGGGGCTCCTGAAGCTCGCGGGCATCGATGCGGCGTGGCTGCCGTGTATATTGATTGCGGACCAATTGCTGTTTGCGGGAGCCGATCTCGCCTGCGGCATATGGATGGATCGCAGCGCAAAAATTTTTCAGAAGGTGGCGAACTGGCTAACCGCATTGGTGCTGTTGTCGTGCGCGGTTTTTGTCGCGCTGCCGTTTCTGGCGCAATCGCTGCCGGCGTGGTTTTTTGTTTGCGCGTTGTTTGTGTGGGTGCTGTGTTCGTCGGTGTTGCGCGTGCCGCCACTTGCGATGCTCGGCAAATTCGCGGTGCCCTCGCAACCAAATACTTTGCATTCGCCGGTGGCTGCCTATCTGTTCGGGCTGCTCTACTGGATCGCCGACGTTCGGGGCCACCGGGCATGGTGCCGGCCCTTCGTGATCTACGGACGGAACGCGATCCTTGTCTTCGTGGCCTCCGGCCTCCTCGCCAAGACGCTGGCCCTCATCAAGCTGGATGGGCCGGACGGGGCCGCCGTCTCGCTGCAGGCGCTGCTCTACCGGACGACCCT
>JANOKK010000366.1:0-11624 GCA_031419255.1 Betaproteobacteria bacterium | reverse complement strand
CCTGCCCCGGACTTGATCCGGGGGCGATCCGGCTCGTTTCGCGCTACTGCGCCAATTGAAACGGATACACCGACCCCAACGCCAATATCCGCATCAATTCATCCAGCGCGACGCGGCATTCATCGAGCAGTGCCGGATCGCCCAACTCGGCATCGCCTAAGCGGTCGCGATAGTGTTTTTCCACCCACGCCACCAATTTGAAGTAAAGCGCGTCATCCATCAACGTTGCCGGATTTACTGCGGCGAGCTCAGCGGCATTGAGTTCAACACGCAAACGCAGACATGCCGGACCACCGCCGTTGCGCATGCTTTCGCGCAGATCCATCACCAGCACTTCGCGAATCGGCGTATTCATTTCGAGCAGTGATTGAAGGTATGTCCACACACGCGGATTGCTGCGGCACTCTTCGGGTACCAGCAGCAACATGCCGCCATCATTGCGAGTCAACAACTGGCTGTTGAACAGGTATGACTGCACGGCGTCACTGACGCTGACATCGTTGGCGGAAACGACGATGGCAATGAATTCGCTGCCCAATTTTGTGGCGATTTCCTTTCGCACGTTGGCCTGATCGACAAACGCCAGCTCATGGCAGAACAGTACATTGCCATTGCCGACCGCGATCACGTCGTTATGGAACACGCCTGCGTCGATCATCGCGGGATTTTGCTGCGCGAATACCACGTGCGATTCATCGAGCCCATGCATTCGCGCTATCACCTGCGAGGCTTCGAGTGTTTGCCGTGCCGGAAATTTCGCCGGTTTCGGTGTGGACGTGTCAAAGCCACTCGCACCATAAACAAAAAACTCCACGCCGCGCTCGCCGTAGGCTCGGCAAAAGCGCGTGTGATTGGCGGCACCTTCATCGCCAAATTGCGGGCAGCCGGGCAACGCATCGTGATGCGCAAAATATTGTTCATTGGAAAAAATCGCCTTCAACGTACGCGACGTTTGCGGGTGCTCAATGGCGCGATGGAATTTGTTGTTGAGATTGGCCGGCGTGAAATGTACGCGGCCATCCGCGGTATTGGCACTCGGGCTGACGGTTACCGCATTGGCAGACCACATGCTGGACGCGGACAGGACACTTGAATAAATCAACGGTGCCTGCTTGCTCGCGCTGCGAATGACATCCGCATCGCCGCCGCGAAAACCCAACGCGCGCAACGTTGCCACGCACGGTCGCTCCTGCGGCGGCAACACGCCCTGCCTGAATCCCATGTCGGCAAGCGTCTTCATTTTCTGCAAGCCCTGCAACGCGGCAAGCTTTGGATTGGCAATCAACCCTTGATTTTTTGTCGACGCGACATTGCCGAACGATAGGCCGCTGTAATTGTGCGTGGGCCCGACGAGTCCGTCGAAGTTGGCTTCGCAAGCGATTTCGTTGGCGCGCATGGTTTTCAGAACACCAATCCTGGGCTTAATTTTTCGGGCAGCGCCAGCGCAGTGGACTCAAGGGATGCCTGCGGATACGCGCAGTAATCGGCGGCGTAATAGGCGCTCGCCCGATGATTGCCGCTGGCACCTACACCGCCAAACGGTGCCGCGCTGGAGGCACCCGTGAGCGGTCGATTCCAGTTGACGATGCCGGCGCGAATCGCGCGCAGGAAAATCGCGTATTCATCGGCGCGTTCAGACAACAATCCGGCGGCGAGGCCGTAGCGTGTTTTGTTGGCGATGGTCAGCGCATCGCTGAACGATTCGTAACGCAATACTTGAAGCAGCGGGCCGAAGTGCTCTTCATCGGGCAAGTCAGCGATGTCGGTGACATCGACAATGCCCGCAGAGAGAAGTGCCGTGCCTGCTTTCAACGATCTCATTTCCAGAAGCGATTTTGCACCTTGACTGAGCATCGCTGTTTGCGCGCGCAACAAATTCTCCGCCGCGGCGAGCGAAATCAACGCGCCCATGAACGGTGGATCGGCGTCATCGAATGCGCCGACCTTCAATCGTGACGCCACCTCAATCAAACGCGCTATCAACCGTTCACCCGCGTCCCCCATAGGCACGATCAAGCGCCGCGCGCACGTGCATCGTTGCCCCGCCGAAATGAACGCCGATTGAATGATGTGATGCACGGTGGCATCGAGATTTCGATAGTCGCCGACCACCAATGGATTGTTGCCACCCATTTCCAGCGCAAGGATTTTTTGCGGCTGTGCCGCGAATTGGCGGTGCAAATGCGCGCCGGTCTGCGAACTGCCCGTGAAAAACAGGCCATCGATGTCTGCATGTCCGGCAAGTGCAACACCCGTATCACGCCCGCCTTGCAGCAAATTCAGCACGCCTTTCGGTAACCCCGCCTGCTCCCATATTTTTACCGTGGCTTCAGCACTTGCCGGCGTCAATTCGCTCGGTTTGAAGATCACACAATTGCCCGCGAGCAACGCGGGAACGATATGCCCGTTCGGCAAATGACCGGGAAAATTGTAGGGGCCGAACACCGCCACAACACCATGTGGACGATGTCGCAGCACGGCGGTGTGATCGGCTTGCGCGGCGCTGCGCGTGCCGGTGCGCTCCTGATGCGCACGAACCGAAATATCGATCTTGCCAATCATGGTAGTGACTTCGGTCGCCGCCTCCCAAAGCGGTTTGCCGGTTTCAAATCCGATGGTGTGGGCGAGTGTGGCTTTGTGGTCGCCGAGCAGGCGCGCGAATTCCTTGAGCATGCCAATGCGGTTTTCCAATGACGTGTCAGACCAATCCGTAAACGCTGCCCGCGCCGCGCCGATGGCCACATCGACGGTCGCGGTCGATGCGGCATGTCCTTGCCAGGCGATCGCCTGCGTGACGGGATTTCGTGACGAAAAAATCGCCCCGTCGCTTGCGATCCATTTGCCACCGATCCAGTGTTGACTCATGAAATTGTCGTCCCGAAATCGAAGATGGTCAGTGACGATCGGCGACGCCGAGTGCCACGGCGCGCACGCTGTCGCCGGTTTGAACGTTGAGCACACGCGCTGCGTCCACCGAAAGAGAAAGCGTGCCTTCCGACGGGTTCGCCGACACCAGCAGCGCGCGATAGTTATCGAACCCAATGTTGGCAACCAGATGCAAAGTAGGCTTGCCCCGCGTGTCGAGCGCACCGCCAATTTGCACCCGATAAAGCGCGCTTTGCCTCACTGCGCCGACGTCATCGACATCGCATTCGACCGTCGGCCCGGCATCGAAAATATCGACGTAACCGGCATAGCGAAAACCTTCGGACTCCAACATGCGTCTTGCAGGTTCGGTGTGCGGGTGAGTTTTGCCGACCACGGCTTGCGCCTCCGGCGTGAGGAAGGAGCTGTACAACGGATGCTTGGGCATCAATTCGGCAACGAACGATTTCTTGCCGATGCCGGTCATGTAGTCGGCCTGTGAAAATTCCATTGAGAAAAAGTGGCGGCCGAGACTTTCCCAGAATGGCGACTTGCCGGAATCATCCGACACGCCACGCAGCTCTGCGATAATTTTTTGTGCAAAGCGCGCGCGGTGTTGCGCGAGAAACAGGAAACGCGATTTCGACAGCAATTGGCCGTTCTGATCGCGTCGATAGTCGGGATCCAAAAACAATGAACAAAGTTCGCTGTGGCCGGTGTGATCGTTGGATAGAAACAACGTCGGCGTCTGCGTGAACAGGCCCAATTCCTGCGACGCATGTACCACCAGCCCGACGCGATACGAGTACCACGGCTGGCGCAAACCGACGGCCGTGGCAATTCCACACGTACCGACCACGCGTTTTGTTGCGGAATCTTCCAGCACGAACAGAAATACCTCATCGGCCTTTTCCGCCGTGCCGGCGAACGACGCGCAAGCGGCATCGATGCGCTTGGCGAGTTCGTCCCGGTTGGCCGGCAAGGTCGTGAGGCCAACCCCGGCACGACCGGCCAGTGCGACCACCGCAGGCAGGTCGGCTTGGGAGATTGGACGAATAGTCATCATAGCGGCGTCACCCGCACGTCGTCGCCACTGGCGACTTCAAGGTGATCGGCAAGTGCCGACGATAGCGCAAGTGTTTCATCATCCGTCACAACTACATTGCCGATCGTTGCGCGAAAGTCCGATGTTGCCGTATTGGCGATGAGATACGGCGCGGCAATTCCATTTGCGGCCGCGTCTAGCGTTACACGCAGTCGGCGATTCGCCGCGACACTGCGCAATGTTGAGATGCGGGCTTCCACGGTCGGTCCGCCATCGAAAATATCAATGTAGGTATCGGCCTCGAAGCCTTCTTCCAACAAAATCGAAAACGGCAATTCGGCCACCGGATGCAATTGCCCGATGGCGAGCTTCGCATCAGCCGGTAACAGTGGCACATAGATCGGATATTGCGGCATCAATTCAGCGATAAAGGTTTTGCTGCGGCCACCGGAGAGGCGCTCGGCTTGCGGATAATCCATATTGAAAAACCGCCGCCCGACCGCATTCCAGAACGGCGAATTGCCGTTGTCGTCGCACACGCCGGGATTCTCGGCCGCCAATTTGTCGGCGAAGCGTTGCGGATGCTCGACCATGAACAGCAATCGCGCGCGCGACAGTAATTGCGGCCAGTGCGTGCTGTGATATTTTGGTTCAATGTAAAAAGACGTGAGAAGCGAAAGCCCGGTCAGGTCATGGCACAAATGCAGTGAGTGAATTTTGTTGCTGACGCCCAGCTCCTGCGAGGCATGCACAATGATTTCGTTGCGATAGCTGTAAAAACGATCGTGAAAACCAGCCGACGCAGCAATGCCGCTGGTGCCGACAATTTCACCACTCACGGCATCTTCGAGTACGAAAAAATAGACCTCCTCGCCGTTGACATCGACGTCCGAGTTGAACGAGTGGCTGGAGTTGCGAATTTTTTCGTACAACCTTTCGTGATCCGGCGGCAACGACGTAATACCGACCGCACTCGCGGCCGCGATCCGCTCCACACTCGGCAGATCGGACATCCGGCACGGCCGCAACACCAGCATGCTGTTGCTCATGTTGTTGTTCAATTCACCTGAGCAGGGACGGGCGCGGGCACCAGCGCGACGACCGCTTCTTCCGCTGCAATCATTTCCGCCAGTACCGCGTCGAATCGCTTGATGCCTTCTGCAATATCATCGGCCGCGATCAACAGCGAAGGTGCGAGACGAATGACATTGGTGCCTGCGACCAGAATCATCAGCCCGTGTTTTTCCGCCATCTTTACGAATTCCTTGGCGCGGCCATGCCACTTCGCGATCAATTCGCAGCCAAACCACAGCCCGCTGCCGCGAATATCGGTGAACATGGCGTGCTTCGCATTAAGCGCGCGCAAGCCCTCAAACATCTGTGCCGTGCGTGAGCCTATGTTGGCGCGGGTTGCCGGTGCGACAACGATTTCCAACACCGATAATGCCACGGCGCACGCAAGGGCATTGCCGCCGTAAGTGCTGCCATGCGCGCCGACGTTGAAGCTTTTGGCAATCTTTTTCGTGGTCAACATCGCGCCAATGGGAAATCCGCCGCCGAGGCCTTTGGCCGAAGTGAGGATGTCCGGGGTGACACCACAATCCATGTATGCATACAACGGCCCGGTGCGCCCCGCGCCCGATTGCACTTCATCGAATATCAGCAGCGCATCATGCTTGTCGCATAGTTCGCGAAGACCTTTCAGAAACGCTTTCGATGCCGGTAATACACCACTTTCGCCTTGCACCGGCTCAACAATCACCGCGCAGGTTTTTGCCGAGATATGTTTCGCCACGGCGTCGAGATCATTGTAGGGAAGGTGGGTGATGCCTTCAGGTAGCGGGCCGAAACCCTGCGTGTACTTGGGCTGACCGCCAACCGTCACCGTGAACAACGTGCGACCGTGAAATGAATCGGTGAATGAAATGATTTCATTTTTGTCGCTCTCGAACTTACCTTCGGGCGTTTGATCTTTCGGAAAGCGATCACAGGCGTGGCGGCGCGCGAGTTTCAGCGCGGCCTCGTTGGCTTCGGCGCCGGAGTTGGCGAAAAATACCCGCTCGGCAAACGTCAATTCGCACAAGCGCTTGGCGAGGCGAATCGAAGGTTCGTTGGCGAGCACGTTGGCCACATGCCACAGTTTGCCCGCCTGCTCGGTCAAGGCGTGCAACACGTCTGGGTGAGCGTGACCCACTGAATTCACCGCAATGCCGCCGGCGAAATCAATGTATTCGCGATTCGACTGATCCCACACGCGTGAGCCTTTGCCGCGCACCGGAATGAAACTGCCCGGCGCATAGTTGGGCACCATCACTTCATCGAAGGTGGCGCGTGTGACGGCGGTGGTGGATGCGTTATTCATGGTTGACTCCAATTGCAGCAGGGAACGTTGGTGTGTCCGCATTTTAAGCCCGGCGCGGTGCGACGCCTATCAGTATTGCGACACCGTCTTACAGGGAATTGTCGCGGCTTCATCATTGCGGGTTCTCTTGCGCAGCGCTACGTGTCGCCCGCTGACTGCGTTGCTCGCGCGGCGTGATGCCGAAGTGGTTTCGATACGCGCTGGAAAAGTGCGGCCCGGAAGAAAAGCCGCAGGAAAGTCCGATTTGCAGAATCGACTGGCTGGTTTGCTGCAACAAATGTCGCGCCCGGTTCAAACGCAATTCAAGGTAGTAGCGCGAGGGCAGGCTGTTCAAATACTGTTTGAACAGGCGTTCCAGTTGGCGCCGCGATACACCCACCAGACGCGCAATTTCCTCGGTCGGCAACGGCTCTTCGTAATTGGCTTCCATCAGCGATACGGCCTCGGTCAGTTTCGGTTGACCGCCGCCGATACGTGCCGACAAGGGCACACGCTGATGATCGGTCGGCCCACGCAATCGTTCGAGGCCGAAGTGATCGAGCAACTCCGCGACCAGATCTTCGCTGTGTCGATTGCCGAACCAATTGAGCAACATGTCGAGGCTGGCGCTGCCACCCGCACACGTCAAGCGGTGGCGATCGATCTCGAACAGATTCGACGACACTACCGTATCCGGAAATTCCTCCGCGAACAAGGATGTATAGGGCCAGTGAATGGTCGCACGGCAGCCGCGCAAGAGTCCCGCGCGCGCCAACAAGAAAGAACCGGTGCCGATGCCACCCATCACCACTGGTGTTGGATTGAGCGTGTGACCCTGATGCGTATGCGACACTGCGAGCTGCTGCAGCCAGGTGATTGCCTCATCATGCCCGCTCTGCGGCAACGGCGTATCCGCGACGACGAAAACACCCTCCAGCGCGGGTGCTTTGGCAAACCCAAAGTTGACCGCGAGCGGAATTCCCGCGCCACATTTTACCGACGAGCTATCTCCGCGGGCGTCTGCGGATAGCAACACCGGCACATACGCGGCATCGTCAAGCAACGTGTTGGCGGCGGCCATGGCATCGAGTGCGCCGCTGAGCGCCAATAAACTGAATTTCGGCAACAGCAGAAAGCCGATCCGCGTCGGCGCTGCAGTGTCACGTCGCTCGGCGGGCTTCGATGGCATGGGACGCGGCACCGGGAATGGCGCGTTCGCCTATTTCAGCGAGCCGGACAAAAACTGGCGCAACCGCTCGCTTTGCGGATTCATCAGAATATCCTTCGGCGCGCCTTGCTCCTCAATCAATCCCTGATGCAGAAATATCGCGTGATTGGAGACCTCGCGCGCAAATCCCATCTCGTGCGTGACCACGATCATGGTGCGCCCCTCGGCCGCCAGATCGCGCATCACTTTCAGCACTTCGCCCACCAATTCAGGATCGAGCGCGGACGTAGGCTCGTCGAACAACATCACCTCCGGCTCCATCGCCAACGCGCGGGCGATCGCCACTCGTTGCTGCTCTCCGCCGGAAAGATGCGCGGGATACATGTGCTTGCGGTGCGCAACACCGACACGTTCAAGAAAATACTCCGCACGCTTGATCGCTTCTGCTTTGTCGAGGCCCAGTACATGCACCGGTGCCTCGATGATATTTTCGAGCGCCGTCATGTGCGCCCACAGATTGAAATGCTGAAACACCATTGCGAGCTTGGCGCGCATGCGCTGCAATTGCTTCGGATCGGCAGCGGTCAAGGCACCGGTTTTATCGGCGACGAGACGCATTTCTTCGCCGTTGAGTACGATCCGGCCCTGATGCGGCTGTTCGAGCAAATTTATGCAACGCAGCAGCGTACTTTTGCCCGAACCGCTGGAACCGACGATACAAATCACGTCGCCCGCATTGGCGCTGAGCGTGACACCCTTCAGCACTTCGTTGCTGCCATAGCGTTTGTGCAAATCGGTGACGAGGAGTTTTTGCATGGGATCGGGTTGAGTGAAAGCAGCGGAATCAACTGCCGGGAGTGGAGACTTCGCGAAGTATTGCAACGGTGCCATGCCGCCATTTTGTCTGAGAACGGAATCCATCGTGCGGGCTATGCGCTCAATAATTTGCCAGTGCGAAACGCTGACTTGCCGGCAACTTTGGCGAGACGCATGCCGACGCTCGCAAAATACCGATTCTCGCGCGCATACATGATGCCGTCCGTTTTGCAGTTAACGGTGCGCACATCGCCGGAAATCGGATCGATTATTTCGGCGATGGCGTCGCCCGCCTTGACGCGCTCCCCCGGACTTTTGAGAAACACCACGACGCCGCTGACCGGCGCGTCGATCGGCTCGGAACCGGCCAACGGCGTCGCCTCCGCAATCAAGTCTGGCAACGCGGGTGCCGCGTCGAGGATCACGCCGCGATAAGCAAGATAGGCCAGGATCGCGTCTGTGTCGATGCGCGCCTGGTGGTGATTGACATCGCCTTGCCCGCGTAACTCCACCGTCACCGACAAACACGCAAGCGGTATCGGAAACCGCCCGACATATTTTTCGGCGAGTTGCCACCACGTTTGCGAACACGCTTCATCGAACGGATTGTCACCGGATTCGGTGGCGAGTAGCGTTGCTGTTGCACCCATGTAGCGCGCAAGCGGTTCGCATTGTGGCCATAGCGGTGTACCGGTATAGAGGTGCAGGGCGGCATCGGAATCGCAGTGCAGATCGAGCACCACATCCGCATCGCACGCGAGCGTCAACAAAACATGGCGCATGGCACCCAACTCAGTAGTGGGCGCATTCGCTGCCAGAGATTCGTGCATCGCATCGCGCACCATGCGTTTGTTGCGCTCCACATCCGCCGTTAATTTGCCTTCCAGCGATTCGCCGATCAGCGCCAACAACGCGGGATAGTGACGATTAAAATTTTCGCCCGAGGCGAGATCGAACCGTCCGATCTGGTTATGCAACAGGGTCTGTGCCAAGCCGAGTGGATTGGCGACCGGTACGACCACCACTTCACCATTCAATTTGCCTGCGACCTCCAATGCAGCGAGCCGCAATCGCAAATGGTGCGCGACCAACATGCCTGGTAATTCGTCGGCATGAAGGGAGGCCTGAATGTAGATTTTGTCTTTGCAGCTGCCATTGGATTCTCCGTAGTGAAAGCTGATGATTTCACGTTGGGTGCCGAGATACGTGGAGGCAAGCGGATGGTGTATTTTTTTCATGATTTCTGAGTTTCAGGCGCGTGGTGCCAGATGTTTGAGCCAGTGTTTTTCAGCGCGGTGAAACAGCCACACCAATACGAACGTGAGCGTGAGATAAAACGCCGCCGCCGTGATGAACGCTTCAAACGGCAAATAAAAACGCGAATTGGTTTCGCGCGCGGCACCAGTGATATCCATCAACGTCACGATGCTCGCGAGCGAGGTGCCGTGCAGCATCATGATGACTTCGTTACCGTACGCGGGCAGGGTGCGGCGAAGCGCAGACGGCAACAGGATGCGGCGGTACAGCGTTGCGGTGGACATGCCCATCGCGCGCGCCGCTTCGAGCTCGCCATGATGCGTCGCGCGCAATGCACCGGCGATCATCTCGGTGGTGTAAGCGCAGGTGTTGACCGCGAACGCAAACGCCGCGCAAAACCAGGCCGAACTGAACCAGGCCCAGAGCGCGCTTTCGCGTACCCACGCAAATTGCGCGAGACCGTAATAAATCATGAACAACTGCACCAGCATTGGCGTGCCGCGAGTCACATACGTGAAAAACCACACCGGGCGGGAGAGCCAGCTATTGGGCGAGGCCCGCAGAATGGCGAGCGGAATCGCCACGAACAACCCGGCAATGAGCGATGTCGCCAGCAACTTCAAGGTCACCAGCGCGCCGGAAAAATAGAGCGGCAGGCTTTCCTGGATCACCTCGACATTCAACATGCGCGTGCGTCGAGATATTTCACAGCGTAGCCACTCTCACGCCTAATGAATAGCGCCGCTCCAACGCTTTTAGCAGCAGAATTGAAACCGTGGTGATCGCCAGATACAACACCGCGACGGTCGCGAAAAAAATGAATGGTTCGCGCGTGGCACCCGCCGCGAGCCCGGCGCGTTGCATCATATCGCCCAGGCCGATTACCGACACCAGCGCCGTTGATTTCACCAGCACCAGCCAGTTGTTGGAAAACGCCGGAATCGCAAACCGCACCATTTGCGGAAACACGATTCGCAAGAAAATCTGCCGTGCGCTCATGCCATAGGCGATAGCCGCTTCGCGCTGCCCTGCCGGCACCGCCATGATGGCGCCGCGAAACGTCTCCGTCAGATATGCGCCGAAAATGAAACCGATCGTGGCCACGCCAGCGATGAACGGATTGATATCGATGTAGTCGTCCAATCCGAACCAGGGCGCGGCACGATTGATCGCCATTTGCCCACCATAAAAAACCAGCAGCATCAACACCATGTCCGGCACGCCGCGAATAACCGTCGTGTAAATATTCGCGGTGATCTTCAGCGTGCGTGAACTCGATAGCTTCATGGAGGCACCGAGCATGCCCAACACCACCGCGATCGCCAGCGACGACAACGCAACCGACAGCGTAATCAATCCGCCTTGCAGGATGCCGGGAAGGAAACCATGAAACATGAAGAAATTTGCGGCTATTTTTTCGGCGCGCTGGCCGCCGCTGCGGCGGGCAACGGTGCGCCGCCATACACATCGAACTCGAAATGTTTGTCCTGAACTTTCTTGTACACACCATTGGCGCGGATGGCGCGAATCGCGTCGGTGAAACGATCTCGCAATTCGGTGTCGGCTTTGCGCACCGCGATACCGGCACCAAAACCAAAATACTTCGGATCGAAATAAACCGGGCCGAGGAACGTAAATCCTTTACCGCCCGGCGTCTTCAGAAAGCCGACCGTGGCGTTAACGCTATCCACCAATACGGCATCGAGGCGGCCGGTGCCAAGATCGAGAAACACCTCGTCCTGTTTGCCGTAGCGAACGATTTCCGATTGCGTGAACGTCGCTGTGACGAAGCGGTCAAAGGTGGTGGTGCGCTGTACGCCGATGCGCTTACCTTTCATTCCCTCGGCCGTCGGCGTCAGCGAGGCGCCTGACTTGACCACCAGCCGCGCCGGCGTGTGGTAATACTTTTCTGAGAATTCGACTGATTTCCGCCGCTCTTCGGTGATCGACATCGAGGCGATGACCGCGTCGATCTTTTTCGCGTTGAGCGAGGGAATCATGCCGTCGAAATCCTGCTGCACCATCGTGCATTGCGCCTTCAATTGTTCGCATAGCGCGTTGGCGATATCGATGTCGAAACCCTGCAGCTTGCCGTCGGTACCGATGTAGCTGAAGGGTGGGTATGCGCCCTC
>JANOKK010000365.1:0-1230 GCA_031419255.1 Betaproteobacteria bacterium | reverse complement strand
CGGCGGCGATGCGCGAGGCAGGATTCGGCATCGTGGTACCGAAATTCCAGTCGGCAAATGGATAGTCGGGCGTATTGCGAAGGAATTCCCAACTGCTAACGCCGCTCGAATCGACGAAATGTATTTCCAGATTTTGCGCGTCGGCAATTTCGGTCATGTCGAAACCGGGCGCGGGAAAATCACCCAGCGAATCGAGCGCGCGGCCCTGCAAGAGTTCCGTCAGGGCGCGTTCCAGCGCGACTTCAAAGCGCGGATGCGCGCCGAAGCTCGCGAAGATGCCTTGATCTTTCGGGTGCAGCATGGTCACGCACATCACCGGATATTTGCCACCCAATGACGCGTCCTTCACCAAGATGCCGAATCCCGCTTTGCGCAATCCGCGAATGCCGGCGGCGATGCGTGGAAACCGGTTGATCACTTTTTCCGGTACATCGGGCAGGCAAATGCCTTCCTTGATGATCTTGAATTTGATGTCGCGTTCGAAAATTTCCGAGAGCGCCTGCGTGCGCGCCTCCATCATCGTGTTGCCGGCCGACATGCCATTGCTCACGTAGATGTTGCCGATGACATTCACCGGAAATAGCGCCACCGTGCCATCGCGCAACCGCGTGTAGGGGATGGTGCAAATGCCGCGCGCCGCATTGCCGGAATTCAGGTCAATCAGTTGATCGGCACGCACCGCTTTGTCGGGGTTGTAGAACGCCTGCAACTCGGGCGTGAGAATTCCTTTCGGCCACGCTTTGGTGTATTTGCCACGCTGTGCCTTGAGCGGAAACCACTGCTCGTTCGGATAATGCACGAATTTATTTTCGGCAATCTTTTCGCCAAGGTAAAAATGTGTCCAGAAATAATTGGTGCTGAGGCGCTCGAAAAATTCGCCCAGTGCGCTCGCACGTGCGGCCAGTTCGGAGCCACCTTTGCCATTGCTGAACAGGCGCGTGCAGTCGCGGTCAGTGACGTGTACCGACCAGATATTCTCGATCTCGTTTAACCATGAGCGTTCTTCGACGTGAAAGCCGATGGCGTCGAGCTTGCCGAGGAGGGTCGCGATGGATGATTCGAGCGAGGCATCTTTGCTGGGAATGAAGGTTTCGGTGGCGGGCATGGTGACTCTTGGGTTAAGCGAAGGTTCGTCATGGTACAGAGGGTGAGGCGGCGCCGTGACTTTATTTCAGGGCATGCGGTCGAAAGGGGCAAAAACCAGCACTGGCGCGGTGTTTGGCGCATTTA
>JANOKK010000364.1:0-1184 GCA_031419255.1 Betaproteobacteria bacterium | reverse complement strand
GGTCTTTTTTGAATCCGCCGATGTAGCCGGAGGTGGTGGAGATCACGCCATCGAGTTTGTCGAACGGCCCTTCCATGCACCAGAAGCAGCCGCCGGCGAATATCGCGCGAGCGGGCTTTGTGGTGGCCGGCGCGTTCGACTTGGCGGTCTGCGCAGATTTGCTACTGCTTGGAGCGCCTTGCGCAAACACCGCCGCGCCGGCGAAAGCGACAACAGCGGAGGCGAGCGTAACGAATCCAGAAAACTTGCGATTTGCAAAATGAGTCACAGCGATACTCCCATGGCGAAACAAGATAGGTCGAACAATGCCGCGAAGCCTTTCAATGCATTTGAAAACGCGTCCACCCGAATTCATCAGGTATGCTGATTATCCGACAACATTTCCCTCAATCCGTTCATGAATTCAGCAACCCGAAACTATCCGTTCCGCCTTGTCAATGTCTTCGCCGAAGCCGTCTTTGGCGGCAATCCGCTCTGCGTATTTGAATCCGGCCAGGGATTGAGTGACGCCGAGATGCAATCGCTCGCGCTGCAATTCAATCTCTCCGAAACCACGTTTATCTTGCCCGCCAATGACGCGAGCGCCGAAGTGCGAATTTTCACGCCCGGCTTCGAGATGGCTTTTGCTGGCCATCCCACCTTGGGTAGCGCACACGTGGTTCGTGATTTATATAATGCGGGCAATGCCCTCACATTGAAAATGAAAGCCGGGATTATTCCGGTCGAAGCAAGCGGCGATGAATGGACGTTTACTGCCAACGCGCCCAGCCACCGCGATTTCGCGATGCCCCACGCGGAGCTCGCGGCGATTCTTGGCTTGAACGCCGGCGATATTCTCGAAGGTGTTGCGTGGCTTGATACCGGTTCCGAACAACTCATCGTCCCGCTCGCCAGTGCCGATGCCGTGCGCCGCACCCAACCGATCGCCGACCGGCTTGCAAAAATAACCAGCGCGGCCGGCCGATCAATGGCCTACGTGTTCGCGCCCAATGGCGAAGGCAAACTATTCTCGCGATTTTTCTTTTTCAAGCATGGCAGCGTGGTCGAGGATCCGGGCACGGGGTCCGCATGCGCAAACCTCGGTGGCTGGATGATCGCGACCGGCCAGCGCTTGCCGATCGACGTGGCAGTGCATCAGGGTGCTGCCGTCGCTCGTCCGTGTCGTCTCGGGCTCGCGGTCGACG
>JANOKK010000363.1:0-4953 GCA_031419255.1 Betaproteobacteria bacterium | reverse complement strand
GCTGGCGCTTGCGGGTAGCGCTGCATCACGTTTTCAGCGCGGTTGACGGCGGCCAGATACGCGCCGCGATTGTAGTAGTACTTCGCAACGGCGACATCGTGCTTGGCCAGCGCGTTGACCAGATACGCCATGCGGCTGCGCGCGTCGTCGGCATATTTGCTATCGGGAAAACGCACCACCAGATCCTTGAAGACCTCAAACGATTCGCGCAACGCTTTCGGGTCACGCTCGGCGGCATCGAGATTCAGAAGTTCGCCAAAAAGCCCCAGATCCGGCTTGAAATGCGCGAGACCCTTGATGTACAGCGCGTAATCGTAATTGGCATGATTGGGATGTAGCTTCATGAAACGGTCGGCCGTGGCGACCGATTGCGCCGTTTCGCCCTCCTTATACTGCGCGTAGGCGATATCGAGCTGCGCCTGTTGCGCATAGCGGCCGAACGGAAATTTGGCTTCCAGCGCCTCGTAGCCCTTGACTGCGCCGTTATAGTTTCCGGAATCGAGTTCTTCTTTCGCGTTCTTGTAATATTGCTCGACGCCCCAGTTCTTTTGTGCCGCGAGTTTGTCGGCGAAAATTCCGCAGCCGCCAAGCAGCGTTGCGATGGCGGAAATGCTGACGGCGAAGGCCGCAAATAATGATCGTGTCATACTGATTGAGTAATCCAAAAATAGTGGCTGTCAACAAGCCCAATCCCTTATTCCGACTATTTCGCGTCGGCGAAAAGACCGGAAATTGCAGAATTCACGGGTGTGATGGGGTGAATCGCAGAAAGATCAAGAAACCATGCTGCCGGTTGATATTGAAGACGAAGATTATAGCGTAGGCGACCTCGAAAGCACGGTGAGCGAGGTGGCGTCCGGCAATCCCGTCGTCCAAACCGTAAAAGTACCGATTAGTCTGGCCGGATCCCGATTTGACCAGGCGCTGGCCGAACTGTTCCCGGATTATTCCCGAAGCCGTCTTTCGGCGATGATCAAGGATGGTGCAATCACCATCAACGGTGTCGCCGCGCAGCCGAAAACCAAATTGCTCGGCGGTGAGACGATTCACGCGACACTGGCCGCGCGCGCAGAGGAATCCGCTTTTTTGCCAGAGGATATTCCGCTCAATGTGTTGCACGAAGACGATGCCGTGATCGTCATCGACAAACCCGCCGGGTTGGTGGTGCATCCGGCCGCCGGCAACTGGAGCGGCACTTTGCTCAATGGACTCTTGTTTCGCAACCCCAGCGTCGCGCAATTGCCGCGCGCCGGCATCGTACATCGGCTCGACAAAGACACGAGTGGTGTGATGGTCGCGGCCAAAACCGAGGCCGCGCAAACGTCACTGGTGAGGCAATTGCAGGCACGCACCATGAAACGAATTTATGTCGCGCTGGTGCGAGGAAAACTCACCAAGGACGGCCTGGTTGAGACGTTAATCGGTCGTCACCCACACCACCGCACGAGAATGGCCGTGGTGAAATCGAATGAGGCCGGCAAACCCGCCGTGACGCATTACCGCGTGCTGGAACGATACGCGTTTCACACCCTCGTGGAATGTCGCCTTGAAACCGGGCGCACGCACCAGATCCGCGTTCACATGCAGTCGATCGGTTTCGCGCTGGAAGGCGATACGGTTTACGGCCCGACCATGACCGGCATCGATGACGACGTGCGCAACGTGATTCGCGATTTCGGTCGTCAGGCATTGCATGCGCGAAGGCTCTCGTTTGATCATCCTGCCGAACATGTCGAGCGCACATTTGAATCTCCCATTCCGGACGACATGCGCGAGTTCATCGATTTCGTTGCCGGACTGTGATGATAGAGGCGGATGACATTATTGTTCCCGATTGGCCGGCGCCACGTGGCGTCAAGTCGTTATTCACGACGCGGCTGGGTGGCGTTAGTCAGGGAGTGTTCGCGAGCCTGAATCTGGGCGCGCATGTGGGCGACGATTCCGCTGCGGTTGTCGAGAATCGGCGGCGCCTTGGTGCGTTGTTGCCAGCGAAACCGATCTGGTTGAATCAGGTGCATGGCATTGCTGTGCATGCCATTTCGGGCGATTCGGCAGACACGGCCCCGGTCGCGGACGCTGCGATGACATTGCAACGCAATCGTTGCTGCGCGGTTTTGGTGGCGGACTGCCTGCCGATTTTGTTTTGCGATACCGGCGGTACGTGCGTTGCGGCGACGCATGCGGGATGGCGCGGACTCGCGGCAGGTGTGATTGAGCGAACTATTGAAGCGATGCCGGTCGCACCACAGTATCTCGTCGCCTGGCTGGGTCCCGCGATTGGTGCTGGCGCGTTTGAAGTGGGGCGCGATGTAGTGGAGGCGTTTACGAAGCACGAACCGGCATCGCGTCGTGCGTTTCAACCGATCGCCGGGAGCGATGGAAAATACCTGGCGGATATTTTTGAGTTGGCGAGACAGCGTCTTGCAAAGGCAGGTGTCGAGCAAATTTTCGGTGGTGGTGATTGCACATTTTCCACACCTGTACGGTTTTTTTCGCATCGGCGCGACGGGCGCAGCGGTCGCATGGCGGCAATCGTTTGGCGTGAGTAGTTTTGCCGCCGCGCACTCATCGTAGACGACTGCCGTGGTAAAATCAGTGCTCCAAGTCGCCTTCCGCTATCGCAGTGTTTTGCTTGCCCCGGTGCCTCCCCGCGACTCCATTAGTTACCCCACATGACCCTCACATACATCATGCTCGCAAGCCTCGCGGGCGGCGTGGTTTCGGTGCTGTTGGCCGCGCTGGTTGCATGGCGGATTCAGCCACGGCTGATTCCGCTGTTTGTGAGCTACGCCGTGGGCGCGCTACTGGGCGTGGTGTTCCTTGATTTGCTGCCACATATTTTTGAAAAATCTGATCATGTGCGCGATGCGGCGTCATGGATACTCGTCGGCATACTCGCGCTTTTTGTGTTGGAAAAATTCGTGCTTTGGCGCCACAACCACGATCACGCAGGCCAGGCCGAGGCGGCGATGTCGGCGGCAAAGACGCCACATGCACATGACCACTCGGGCGATCACTCGCACGAACACGCCGACAGCCGTCAATCCGGCGCATGGATGATTATCATTGGCGACGGCTTTCACAACCTCACCGACGGCTTTGCGATCGCGGCGGCGTTCATGGCAGATGTGAGGCTTGGCATTGTCACGTCGCTGGCGATTGTGGCGCATGAATTGCCGCAGGAATTGGGTAATTTTCTGGTGCTGCTGCATTCCGGATTCAGCAAATCGCGCGCACTGTTCTGGAATATTGTTTCCAGTTGCGCGACGCTTGTTGGGGCAGTGGTCGCCTATTTCGCCATCAAAAGTTTTGAACAATATTCGCTGATATTTTTGTGCGTCGCGGCATCGAGCATGATTTATGTTGCCATCGCCGATTTGATACCCGGTCTGCATAAGCGCACATCGCTCAAGGAATCGCTGCTACAAATCATGTTGATCGTGCTGGGAGTGACCTCGATTTGGCTGGTGCATTTTTTCATCGACCATTGATATCTCGCTGCACCGCTGCCATATTGGCCCGCTGCTGGCAAGTGCAGACGCATTGCCGCATAATTCCGATTGAACCCATTACCAATAGTGTGTTTTCACATGCCCACGCCCCACGCTTCATTTGATTTTCAGAAAGTCATGGCCAGTTTTCAGGAATCCGGCACTCGCTGGATGCAGGGATTGGGTTCCGTCCCGACGCCGGCCAATGTAAATGACGCATGGCAAAAAGTGCTGGAAACATTGCGCCAGGAGCCCGCGCACCTGGCCGCGCTGCAAAAACGCTTTACTGAAGAACAGCAACGCTTGATGCAGAGTTTCTCGGAACCACCGTCGTCGCATGCGCCGACGCTCGCCAGTGCGCAAGACAAGCGGTTTTCGGGCGACGCCTGGCAATCGATGCCGCAATTTCGCTATCTCGCGGAATCGTATCTCTCGGCATCGCGATTGCTGATGGAAAGCATTGAAGACGCCGCAGTTGATCCGGCCAAAAAACTTAAAATGCGTTTCTTCGCAAAGCAGTATCTCGACGCTATGTCGCCATCGAATTTTTTGTTCACCAATCCCGATGCGCTGAAATCCGCGATCGAATCAAAGGGCGAAACGCTGCGTGCAGGGCTGGAAAATTTGAAGGAGGACATGGACAAGGGCTACATTTCCATGACCGATGAAGCCGCTTTTCGTATCGGCGAAAACATCGTGCTTTCGCCCGGTAGTGTGGTGTTCGAAAATGAAATTTTTCAACTGATTCAATATTCACCACTCACACCGCAAGTGCATATGCGGCCATTGTTGATGGTGCCGCCTTGCATCAATAAATACTACATTCTCGATTTGCGGCCCGATAACTCATTCGTGAAATACGCGGTAGAACAAGGCCACACGGTATTCATGATCTCGTGGCGCAACGTGACTGAGGCCCAGGGCCATCTCACCTGGGACGACTATCTTGCCGACGGCGTCGTCAAGGCGATCGATGTGGTGCGCCTGATCAGCAATGTCGAGAAGATCAATGCGCTCGGTTTTTGCGTCGGTGGCACCTTGCTGGCGTGCGCGCTCGCCGTGTTGCGTCGCATGGGGCACGATGTTGTTGAGAGCGTCACGTACCTCACCACCTTTCTCGATTTTTCGGAAGTCGGCGATATTTCGGCGTATATCGACGCAGATTTTGTCGAGAAGCGCGAACGTGAGGTCGGCGCGGGCGGCATCGTCAATGGCAGCGATCTCGCGTTTGCGTTCACGTCATTGCGCGCCAACGAATTGGTGTGGAATTATGTCGTCAATAATTATTTGAAAGGTACCAAGCCGCCGGCGTTCGATCTGTTGTTCTGGAACAGTGACAGCACCAACTTGCCGGGACCGTGGTACACCTACTATTTGCGCCACACCTACTATGAAAACAACCTCATCAAGCCCGACAAGCTGACGATGTGCGGCGTGCCGCTCGATCTTTCCTATGCCGATA
>JANOKK010000362.1:0-1822 GCA_031419255.1 Betaproteobacteria bacterium | reverse complement strand
CCGGATGGAACGGCACGGTGTTGCCTTCCAGCATCTGTTCCTTGGTGATGTTGGCCACGGCGGGATGCAGTTTCTTGAAGTCTTCCAGGTTATCGAACACCGCTTTGGTGATCACGTACGCGGTCTGTTCCGGCAGGTCGGCGCTGGCGACGATGGTGGCAAGCACACCGAAGGTCATCTGCGCGGTATCGGTGCCTTTGTACATCTTGCCGGGCACGCTGGCTTTGGCGTAGAAACCATTGTCTTTCACCAGCTTGTCCACGCCGGGTCCGACGACGGAGGCGATGTTGGATGCGCAGGAAGTGGCGGCTTCCTGAAAGATCGCGTTGGGATGGCCGGCCACAAAGGTGAATGCATCAATCTTGTTATCGCATAGCGCGGGGGCCATTTCCACGAACTTCAATTCACCCGCGAACTTGAGATCTTCTTTCTTGATATTGAGCGCACCCATGACCAACTCAGTGGTGCCGCGCGTGCCGGAGCCAGGGTCGCCGATGTTGATGCGCTTGCCTTTGATGTCGGCGAAGGTTTTGATGTTGGCGTCCTGCCGTGCGACCAGCGTGAGTAACTCCGGATAGACCGAAAACAGCGCGCGCAGTTTCGGCTGCGGCTTGTCTTTGAAGGCATTGGCTCCGGTCATCGCGTAATACTGCGTATCGCTTTGCGCGAAGCCGATATCCATGTCGCCCGACATGACGGCGTTGATGTTGAAGACCGATCCTCCGGTGGATTCCACGGTGCAACGCAGACCGTGATCTTTGCGGTTGGCGTTCACAAATCGGCAGATCGCTCCGCCCAACGGGTAATACACGCCGACGATGCCGCCGGTGCCAACGGTGATGAATTTGGATTGCTGCGCGATCGCGGGCGCGCTGAGGCCCATCAATCCACCCGCAACCAGTGCCGCCGCGACGCAGGCTTTGACGGCAAGTTTGAAGCGTGGTGCTGATTTCATTGTTTGCATAACTTCCTCCAGTAGATAATTTTCTTGTGTAACCGCGAACAGGTTAGCACTTTGCCGCCGGTTAGCGGGTGATGACCACCAATACGCTGCACGGGGAATATTCGATCAGCGATCGCGACATCGAGCCGCGCCACCAGCGCGCCGCCCAGCCATCGAGATGTTTGTGGCCAACGACGATCAAGTCGGCCTCGATTTTCTTCGCGTATTCCGTAATCGCATCGACCGATTCGCCCACCACGACTTCGCCCTTGGCGTCGCGCCCGGATTCGTTAAGCCGGCGCAGGCCATCGGCGAGAATGCCGTCGTACTTTTTTTTGTTGCGTTCACTCTCCTCAATGCTGCTTTCATACACGCCGCCCTCGAAGCCAACATACGCTGTTGTGAGAGGCATGACCGCAATGAGCGACAATTCGGCGTGATTGAGTTGCGCGATTTCCTGACAATCGAGCAACGCGCGCTGGCCGGATTCTGAGCCGTCATAGGCCAACAAGATTCGCTTGTACATATCGCACCTCCTCGAACTGGAAATCGCCGGTCGCGCCGCAACGAAAACAAGGATAATCCTTGCGAGCCTGCCGCACAATACCGGCGCGTTTGAAATGCGGGATGCGCGAATCGGCAATGGCCAGCAACGTGTTGGCGACAATCATGCGTGCGATCCCGTCGCAATGCTGTTCGCTTAAGCCCCGTTCGCCCTGAGGTATCGAAGGGCATATGTGCAAGCAGCCCTTCTATACCTCAGGGCGAACGGATCATTTGTGACTAACCGAACAGGATTGGATTCCGGCATTCGCGGCCGGCCAAGATAGCTAGAACGCCATTTGGCGGGTGTTTTCAGCCATAAACGCTCTGAAAGGC
>JANOKK010000361.1:0-7136 GCA_031419255.1 Betaproteobacteria bacterium | reverse complement strand
GACCTGTCGTTCAAGTCGATCACCGCGTCTCGCGGCGACAAATCCTTCGCGCCGATCGATTTCGATTCGCTTAATACTCCGTTGTTTGAAGCACCGGCGATCTATAAGAATAAGCAGTTGAGTCAGGAGTTTCAGTTCACGTACACAGGCACAAAGTGGCAAGGCGTTGCCGGTGTCTACTACATGAAAGCAAACGCGTTCAACGAATTTGACGTTTTGGCCAACCTTGCGGGTGGACTTGCACTCCGTTCAATCTATACGCTCGACGACATCGATACGAAAACCTACGCGACGTTTGCCGATCTGAGCTACAGCGTGTCGGATAAGTTCAATATAAACGTCGGCGGGCGCTACACCAGCGACAACCGGGAGGCGCGTATATTCGCGAAAACCTATCTTGGATTGGCGGGCTCACCCACGCTTGGAAATCCGGCCGCAGTTCCGGTCGGCGCGACCACTACTGATATGACCAAGAGTGACCTGAATCGCACTGACACCAAGTTCACGCCGAAGATCGGCTTCGGCTGGAAGTTTGTCCCGGAACACAACCTCTATGCCTCCTACTCAGAGGGTTTCAAGGGCGGGTTCTTTGATCCACGCATGAACTTGGCGGGAGACCCAAACAGTGCGTTATCGCTTGTAAAACGAAAAGGCGTCGAACCGGAAGAGGTCAAAACCTATGAGGTGGGCCTGAAGTCCGCGTTCAATAACGGCCGGATTCAAACCAATGCCGCTGTTTTCTACACCGACTACACCAACGTCCAGATTCCAGGTTCGGTTCCAACTTTTAATGCCGCCGGGGTCGTCACTGGATTTGCCGGAAACGTAACCAATGCCGGCAAGGCCGAGATTAAGGGCTTTGAACTGGAGGCGCTTGCACGTGTGACCGACTCATTGACCTTGAGCGGCATGGTGGGTTTTATCGACGCCAAATATAAGGAATGGATCGTCGCCAATGGCCTTACGGGTGCCGCAGCCGCCCTCATCAACGTTGCAGGTTCCGCAGAGTTCCAGAACACGCCGAAAAGAACAGCCAGCATCACGGCGACGTACGAATGGCCGATGATGATTTTCGGCAGGGCCGGTGGATTCGCGTTGTCAAACAGTCTGTCCTATAGGGACAAGGTGAATCAGTTTGAGTTCGTTCGCCCGAGCGGCGCTGCTGCGCTGGACGCTGCCGTGTTCCAAAACGTCCAACTGGTGCAAGACGGTTATTCGCTGTGGGATGCCGGTCTGGTGTGGACCAGCAAAGACAGCAAGTTGCAGGTCGCGTTGAATGGGCGCAATCTGGCGGACAAGCGTTACAAGGTGGCCGGCTATGCGTTCGGCGCATTCTCCAACACCATCACGACCTTCTACGGCGATCCGCGTATTGTCAAGGCGTCCGTCACAATGAAGTTCTGACACTAACGGCGACGGCAATAACGTCGCCGGCTTTACTTTGTGGCTGGTTTCCTGCCATGCGTGCAAACGCTGCGGAAGCCGGCCGCACAGTACTCAACCAATCGTGGCTCAATCGAGGCGAGATCATCCGAGCGGCAGAGCCCGCCGCTGACGCGGTCGAGACGCCCGGTGCGGGAAAGAGCGAGCGTGAGTGCCCCGGTCAGAAAATGAAAACACCAGAACAGTTCTTCCTCGCGGGTATCCGGGAGCGCGCGCTTGACAACCGTGATCAGCCGATGCACCAGCGGATCGAAATACGACATGATGGAAGGAGCGACATGGGAGGCGTCATTGTTGACCAACGCAATCAGGCGAAAGTAGTTCTTCCAGCCAATGCCACCATTGCGTGCACGTTCAAGCAATGGAATCACGAACGTGGCAACCGCACCCTCAACGGTGCCCTTGCCGCCGGAGACCGCCTCGTAAACATCGAAGGCCTCCATGCGTTCGGAAAAAACCAGCTCGGCGCGGCGCTCCAGCACCGCGTCAAACAGCCCCTGCTTGGTGGCGAAATAATAGTGAGCGAGAGCGGCATCCAGATTGGCGAGCTCAGCCACTTCGCGCATCGTCACACCATCAAAACCTCGCTTGGAAAACAAATCCTCCGCTGCGTCAAGAATTCGATCTGCGGCGATTGCGATGCCATCGACTTTTCGCGGTCGACCAACCGTTGCGCGCTTGCGTTTCGTGGCCGGTTTTGCGGCCTTTACGACGGTTGCTTTGACAACCGACCCCGGCTTTTCGGGCGTCATCACTTTTCGCTTGTTTCCACTATCGCGGCTGATTTTCATATGAAGGCAATCGTGAAAAAAATCGAATGGGTAATTCGTAAGCGTTACACCGCAATTACGCGCAGTCAAACGATGACGATCCATTTTAATTGCATAAAGGCGCGGCAATGAACTATGTCGATGTGTTTTTTCGCAGTGAGGATAATCTGCGCTTGTACGCGCGCGACTATCCGGGGCCGGAGGCTGATTCGCCGACCATCCTCTGCCTGCCGGGGTTGACGCGAAACAGTAAGGACTTTGACGAACTTGCTGACGAATTGCGGAAAAAATATCGCGTCATCTGCCCCGATCAGCGCGGTCGCGGCCGGTCTGCGCGCGACCCGGACGCGACCCACTATCATCCGCAACAATATGTAGCGGACATGCACGCATTGCTGGACGTGCTCGGCATTTCGCGCGTCATTGTCATTGGCACCTCGCTCGGCGGATTGATGGCAATTGTCATGATGGCGAGCGATGCGAAGCGAATTCATGCCGCTGTGTTGAACGATGTCGGCCCCGAGGTCGATCCGCACGGAATCGAGCGCATCGCCAGCTACGTCGGCAAGACCACGCGGATGGCGAATTGGCGGGCGGCAGCGGAACAAACATCGCACATCAATGGCGTCGCGTTTCCCGATTACGTATCTGCTGATTGGCTGGCCATGGCGCAGCGCCTCTATGTGCAGGAAGGGGCAACGCCGGTGCTCGACTATGATCCGGCGATTGCGCAAGGTGTGAACAGCGGCACGGCGGCACCGAATCTGTGGCCGCTGTTCGATGCTCTCGGCGCAACACCGATATTGGTGATTCGCGGCGAGACCTCCGACATATTGTCCGTTGATACGCTTGCCGAGATGTCGAGGCGGATGCCGCACATCATGGTGCAAGTTGTCCCGAATCGCGGTCATGCGCCGACGCTAAGTGAGCCTCCGGCAAGAATGGCGATCACAAAATTTTTGGCAGCGCTCGGATAAATTCGACGAGCGGGCTGCATTTTCTTTGCGGCGACGGCATTCGTGAAGGCGTTCAGTGCCCGCATATTAACGTGTAGAACGCCATTTGTCGGGCGTTTCGCGACACAAATTCCCCAAACGCCGCACCAGTGCTTGTGCTTACCTGGGACCTTCCAATTACCCCCGTTCGTGCTGAGCTTGTCGAAGCACACTCTGAATAAATGGTTGACCTTTCACGCGCAACAAGGCCCTTCGACAAGCTCAGGGCGAACGGAAGTGAGGTTTCGAAAAGTACCTCCTGCGAGCTTGACAGTCTTTTCATCGGGCGCTACCCGATCGTGACCCGATCAAAATCCAATCCGCGCTCGACATAATCCAGCAGTTTCACGGTCTTCGGACTGCCGTGCCCCGCGTGAAAAATATCGATGCCGCGACCGCGTTGCGCGAAGGCGGCGGGGACAACCAGCGTTTCCGCAATTTTCATCGATTCCATCGGCGGCAGACGAAAACCCTGTACATATTTGCCGCTGCCGCGATTGCGATCATCGGCTGAACGCACCGAGATCGCTTCGGGTTTGCCGGGCAACATCGCGAGCGTGGCGTGTACGGCGGCATCGAGTTCTTCGGATAATTCGCGCACCACGCCCAGATAAAATCCCTCCTGCTTGCCAATCTTGATGCCGACCAGTTTGCCGATCGCCATGCCCTGCGACGAATTGGGTGGGCGCAATAGCCGCACCTGGCCGCGGCCCTCATCGATGATGCCCCAGGTCTCGGTGCCGTAATTGAATTCGGCGTAGCGCGCGCGGGCGGTGGCTTCCGACACCTTGCCGAACATGGTGATGTCATTCATTTCCTGACGCGTCAATTCGCGCGGCACGTCGGGCTGCTCGAAAGCGTCGCCAGACATGAAAAAATGTGTCGGCGAAATACCGAAGGCGAGTTGCGCGGCGGTTTCACCTGGAATGGTGGGTACCGCGCGTGTCGGCGTGCCTTCGCACCACAGTCGATTCAGTCGTTGCAATTGTTCGCGCGCGTCGTTGGCACTCCAATCGGCCGGCAGATCCATGCTCGATGGCTCGTCGCCGTCGCTGAGTTTCTTGATACGCCGCCGCAAGGATTTTGACAATTCATCGAGTTGCAAGAGCCGCACATTGTCGTTTGCAGGCGCGGGCGACGCGAAGCCGCAGCCCGCGCCCGCCGAGAGATCCACCGCACACACCAAACCGAGCGCATTTGGATTGGCCGCGCGCGCGATCTCGGCCTTGTGGCCGAAACGTTTTAACACGGCATCGACAAAATCAATCTGCTTTGGTGTCAGTTCATGCACATTCGCGGCCTGCCCGAACAGTACCGCCGTGTACGCTTGCTGGACGGTTGAATAACCGTCGATCGAGCCGATGGAATCCTTTACTCGCTTGGCCTCGATGCCGCGCGCTTCGGCTTCGCGCCATTGCGCGTGCAGACGTGTCCAAAGCGATGGGTCGAAACGCCGGTAAATGAATCCGGCGATGAGCATTTGCAGACCGATGTAGCGCATCACGCGCTGGATGATCAAGGCCGCGTGCGCCACAAGCGGGCTTGCATCGCTGGCGGCGTCCTGCCAGCAGCGGCGGTAGCCCGATTCCATTTCGGTCAGCAGCGTGCGTGAAATCAGCCACGCGGCATTGTCGCCGTGAGAAAGCGGCACGGTCTTACCGGTGTAGCGCACCCGTTGCTCGGCGAGCAGGTACGCAACCTTGTCACGCAGCATTTCCATGCAGGTCAAGCGTTCGAGGGCGATGAATTCCGTACTGCGGTTCAGTATCCGCAAGGCGTCGAGAATATTCTGCTGCGCCTGTGGAATATTGGTCAGCGGAATCGCCTTCAGCCAAATCTTGCAACTGCGGGCGTCGGAGAAAAACAGCGTGCCCGGTTTGGAATTGGGCGCGGTTTGAATCGCCATCTAACGTTCCTTTCCTTTGCCGGCGGGCCGACAATCGATCAAATCAACATGGATGCGGGGAATACGGCCACTCCGTACGATATTTTGCGGCCATCCTCAATCAGATTCCAGTGCGAGCCTCACGTCATGCTGCCAAGCGCCATTTTGCGCAGCGGCGGTGTAAGGGCCGCGTTTCATCGCTAGTGTATCGCGGCTGGGCTGAGTATTGAGATCCATCGCCCAGATCGGTTTCGGAAACGCGGCGTCGTCGGTATAGCGCGGGATCACGTGCCAATGCAGATGCGGCGTGAGATTGCCCAGGCTGGCGACGTTCATTTTTGCTGGTGCGAGACTTTTTCGCAGGGCGGCTTCGACCTTGAAAACAGCGTCCATGAAGGTTTGCCGTTCCAATGCGGATAGATCAGTCAATTCCTTGACGTGTGCACTCCAGATCACCCGGCAAAAACCGGGATACGCATTGCCCTCGGCACCATCAACGCGCACCACGCGCCACGTCTCAGCGCGGTGTATCAGCGTGCCGCCGTCGCCGTCACAGAGTTCGCAGGTTGTATTGGTGGCGTTCGACATCAGTAGGGCTGGCGGACGATAGGTTTGGTTTGCGACACGCCGGAGAACGGGCCAGCGGTAAAGTTGTAGTTGAAATTGGCATTGTTGGCATTGGCAAAATTGAAACTCATGGTGCCGACGGGCGTGGCCACCAGTTGCGCCGGGTTGTAGGTGGTACCCAGCCAGGCCGACCCGGTCGTTGTGTAGAACGAACCGCTATAGGTGGTGCCCGCCCAACTACCGTTCGGCAAAACATACCACGTGTTCTTGCCATCGGGTCCGTAGGAATACCAGACGCCGAAGACAATTCCGCTTTGCTGTACGAGATTGATGCCCCAGCCGTTTTGCGTTTCTCCGCCCCACCACATGTCGCCGACCAGCAACGGCGCGGTGCCGGCACCGAATACCTGACGCTGCAGCGATTTTTGGCCAAATCGTCCATTTATCGTGTATTGCAGTGTGGCCGTGGAATCGCTGGCGTAATTGATTGTGACATTGCCGACGATCGGCCCCGCCGCAAATTGTGCTGGTGAATAACTGTTGAGTGGTGCTGAGGTCGGTTGATACACCGAACCGGAATAGCTGGAGTAGTCGGCATTCCAATTGCCGCCCGGCATCACATACCAGACCGGTTTGCCGGCGTCGTCGTAAACGTAGATCGCGTTGAACTGAGTATTGCCGTGCTGCTGGATCGACATTCCCCAGCCGTTTTCGGAAGTGCCCGCCCACCACATGTCGCTGTAATTGAGCGCACCGGAGACGCCGGGAATGGAGAGGCGGGCGATCTTGTTGACACTGGTGGCAGTATTGGCGATCCACATCACGTTGTTAGGTCCGGTCACAATGCCGATCGGTGAGCTGGCGGCGCTTGGCATACGGTATTCTGTGATTTGGCCGGTGCCAATATCGATGCGGCCGACGCGATTGGAATTAATGGCGGTGTACCACATCGCGCCATCCGGGCCCGGCGTGATCCCGAGCGGCCCTGCCCCCGCGCGTGGCAACGGAAATTCACTGAATGCGCCTGCAGTGGTGATTTTGCCGATGCGATTACCGGCTAGTTCCGTGAACCACAGGTTGCCATCGGCGCCGGCAGTGATATTGCGTACGGTATCGCTGGCCCAAGGCATGCTGAACCTGGTAAATGTCCCCTGCGGCGTGAGACGTCCGACAGATAGCCCGCCGGAGTCGGTGAACCACAGATTTCCATCGGGACCGCTGGTGATCCCGCGCGGTGTCGCCGGCGTCCAGGGAATGGCGAACTCGGTGATGACGCCCTGAGGCGTGATGCGGCCAATTTTTGCGGTGGTGATTTCGGTGAACCAGATGTTGCCATCGGCCCCGGCAGCGATGCCGCGCGGTTGGCTTGTGGAGGACGGCAAGGAAAATTCGGTGATCGCGCCGTTGGGTGTGATGCGCCCAATGCGACCCGCATCCAGTTCGGTGAACCACATGTTGCCGTCGGCCCCGGCGATG
>JANOKK010000360.1:0-1605 GCA_031419255.1 Betaproteobacteria bacterium | reverse complement strand
TTGATCTCGATCCAGACTTTGTCGTCTTTCTCGTACAGGTTAAACAGGCCGGGAATTTCCTTCGCGTCCTTGATGACCTCTTTGAATGGCTTCGGCGCGCCGGCGGCGGCAGGTGGTGACGCAGGTGCAGCGGCGGCGGGTGGCGTTGCGGCGGCGGCGACAGGGGCCGCAGGTGCCTGGGCAAACGCATTCGCCGATATTGCGATGGAAATAGCGATGCTTAGAGTTTTCAGGGCAAACGTGCGGCTGGACGCATTCTGGCATGGGTGCGACATGGGTATCGTGTCCTCGGGATAAAAATTGCGTGGCGAGATGGGAAGCGAGTCATCCCACTTTCATTTCAAGAATGAAATGTCATCCTGAGCGAAGCGATGGATATCTTCACGACAAGATCCTTCGCTTCGCTCAGGATGACATTTCAGTTTAAGTAGATGTGGAACGAGACGCTGAAACGAGAATTCTATCCGCGGTCAACGTATCGGCGTGTAACAAACTGAAACGGAGACCGAAGTCTCCGTTTTTTGCGTGCCTTACGGTTTCGTCAAACCGAAAACGACGATCCGCATCCACAGGTGCTGGTGGCACTTGGGTTCTTGATCACGAACTGCGCGCCTTCGAGGCCTTCGGTGTAATCGATTTCCGCACCGACCAGATATTGATAGCTCATCGGATCGATCAGCAGCTTGACGCCGTTTTTTTCCATCACAGTGTCATCTTCGTTCGCGATTTCATCGAACGTGAAGCCATATTGCAATCCCGAGCAGCCGCCGCCCGTGACGAATACGCGCAGCTTCAAATCGTCGTTACCTTCTTCGACGATCAGCGATTTCACCTTGTCAGCCGCGTTGTCGGTAAACAGCAGCGGTGCGGGCATCATGGACATGTCATTCATGGTCAATCTCCGGAAAACGTTTCTTGTTACGGTTCAAATGAGGGCAATGCGGGCGAATACAACCCGCGCTATGCCTGATTGGTCGAGGCGGACTTGAATTCGATCACCTTGTCGGTCGTTTTGACGCCGCTTTCATGCACCATCCGGCCCATCACAATGGCCCCGACGTGAATCTCGATCGTCTTGTAGCTAACGTCGCCGGTGACGCGCGCCTTCGGCAACAGTTCGAGATATTCTTTGGCGCGCACCGGCCCTGCAACGGTTCCGTTGATCACCACATGACCGACTTCGATCTCACCCTCAATCTTTGCCATCTCGGAGAGCACCAGTGTGCCGGGTTTCTCGCCGACGGCTTTAATATTGCCTTTCACACAACCATCGACGCGCAACCCGCCGGTGAAATTGACATCGCCGGTGATGGTGGTACCTGCGCCAATGAGGCTATCGATAGGGCTGGGTTTGTTGGATTTGTTGCCGAACATAGCGAACCTCCTAAAAATTAATGCTGCGTTGGCTGCGTACATCATACCCCGGCAAGCCCAAAACGCGTAGTTGCACGTTCTTCAATTGCGATCCATCGGGAATTTTGAATCGCCCGTCGACTTTTTGGTAATAGCGGAATGCAAGCTCGCCGCCCGGCACTTTTAGTTGCGCATCAGTCGGAAAACTCAAGGTAGCAGCTTGAACACCGGTTTGAACGCGGACAATCACTT
>JANOKK010000359.1:0-4203 GCA_031419255.1 Betaproteobacteria bacterium | reverse complement strand
TTTTTCAATTTCGTAGCGCTCGAGAATATCCGGCACGTGCCAATCATTTAGCACAAGATAGAAAATCCCCAGCAAGCGCGCGTCGGCCGCCAGCGCAGCTTCCTGATCGACGGTCATTTCCTGCGCTTGCGCACTCTGATTGCGCGCGAGTTTCGTCACTTCAAACAAATCGACATCGAGACAGCCGCAAACTTCTTCCAATCTTTTCAGCGTCAGTGCCTCCTTGGCAAACATCCGTTTCACGCTCGCCTCAGATAACTCCAGCGTATTTCCAAGATCGCGATACGTCATGCCGCGCGCGCGCAACAGTCGCTTGAGCGCCTCGACCAGCAATGACGTTTGCCCTTGAGAGCGAGGCGAGTTAAATTCATTGGACGCCATGATTTTTCCTTATTGGTATTATTTTGTAATACTAGCACCAAGTCTAAGGTGCCGTTCGTCCCATCCTGGTTTTGCGTTTTTCATGGCTTTGCGCCATAATTGCCGACTCACCCGAATCCACTGAATTTCCCAACACTTCAAACACTTGTTCGAATAGAGGTGCCCGCGCAGTTCCAACTTCACCCTGGGCCACCCTTTACGAAAAGAAAGGCAAATCGCATGAAACCCACCATCCATCCCGAATACCACGAAGTCATTTTTTTTGACTCTTCCGCCGATTTCAAATTCCTGACCCGCTCGACCGCCGAGACCAAGGGCAAGGAAAAAATGAAATGGACTGATGGCAAAGAATATCCGCTCATCCGTATCGAGATTTCGTCGGAATCTCATCCGTTCTATACCGGCAAACACAAAATCATGGATACCGCTGGTCGCGTCGAGAAATTCAAGCAGCGTCATGCGCGCACTTCCGGTGCGACGGCTGCGGCAAAGACCGACGACAAGGCAGAAGCAAAATAAACGCCGAATCGACATCCCCAAAAGGCAGCCTCGGCTGCCTTTTTTGTTTTCGTCATTTACGCTGTGAGAGTTTGACCTCCACGAAACGCGACGAATAGCCGCGTAAAATAAGCGTTCATGATTTCGCGCCTTCGCCAGCCAATTATTTTTGACGGCACCCGCAGCCCAATAAAAACGGCGCTGTTCCTCGTCATTTGCGTCGGCTGGATATTGCCGGGCTTGATCGGCCACGATCCCTGGAAACCCGACGAAGCGCTCGCCTTTGGCGTGATCCATTCGATGTTGCAGGATGGGCACTGGCTGATACCGACTATCGTCGGCGTACCCGCCACCGACTACCCGCCGCTGTACTACTGGGTCGCGAGCATCCTCGCGATGATGTTTTCGCCGATTCTTCCGTTGCACGATGGCGCGCGACTCGCCACCGGTCTTTTCATGACGATCACGCTTGTGTATACCCACAAGACTGCCGCGCGGCTGTTCGATGAACGCGCAGGGCGTATCAGCGTGGTGTTGCTGCTGGGCTGCCTGGGACTGCTGTGGCGCGGCCATCAAATGAACCCCGAATTGGCGGGGCTTGCCGGCATGTCGATCGCCCTCTATGGCATGACGCGCATCCGCTCCGAATCCGTGAAAGGCGGTGTGACCACCGGCATCGGTGCCGGCATCACTGCGCTCTCGATTGGTATCGTGCCGGCGCTCACGCCTACGTTGATTTTGCTGGGATTGATGGGCGTGTTGCAGGAATGGCGCAACCGCGTGTTTCGCAACGGCATCGGCGTCGCGTTGCTGGTGTCGCTCCCGTTCATGCTGGTATATCCGTTGATCTTGCTCACGCAAAACGTCGGTTCTATGCAACCGTGGCTGGACGCGATCATCGGCATTCCGTGCGCCGATCTTGCGTCGAAACGACCGATCGATCTCTTGCACTTCTTTCGCATCCTTCCCTGGTACGGCTTGCCTGCGTTGCCGTTCGCGCTGTGGCTGTGGGCAAAGGAGCGAAAGCGCATCGCCGAACGGGTGGAGTTAGCGCTGCCGCTGGTCGCGTTTTTCACGTTGTTGATCGTCATTTCGCTCACCCGCAAAGCGAGTGACGGCATGGGCTTGCCTCTGTTGATTCCACTGGCGCTCGCGGCGAGCGCCACGCCAGATCGCCTTTCGCGAAGTGTGGCGAGTTTCATGGATTGGTTCAGTTTGTTGTTCTTTGGTATCGCAACATTTGCGGCGTGGTTTTACTGGGTGGTGGCGTTAACCGGCGCGCCGGAGGTGGCCGCCAATAGTCTTGCGCGCCAGTTGCCTGGCTACGCGATGTCGTTTGCACCGATTCAATTCGTCATTGCCGTCGCGTTCACATTGTTGTGGGCGTACGCCGTGCTGCGCGCCCACCGCAACAATCGGCGCGCGATCGTCAACTGGTCGGCAGGAATCACCTTGGCGTGGCTGGTTCTAAATCTGCTCGGACTTCCTGCCGCCGACTATCGATTGAGTTATCGCGGCACGGCCGAGACCATCGCCGCGCAAATTCCAGCCGGGGTACGCTGCGTTGCCTCGATGAACTTGGGCGATTCTCAGCGCGCATCGCTGCACTACTTCGCAGGACTAAAATTCACGCCGATTCAAAATAGCGCCTTAAAAGCATGCGAATGGTTGTTGACGCAAGGACTGCGAAGCGAGGAATCCATCGTCGATTTGCGCTGGCACTTGATCTGGGAAGGCGCGCGACCGGGCGACAACGATGAGCGCTTGCGATTGTTCAGGCGGTTGCCGTAACACTGACGGGCGCGTTCCAATCTGAATTTCAACAATAATATTTTCGTTGTCCCTTCATCAAAGTTCATCCACCCGTTTCGGCCAACTTGCCTTGAGCAACCGCGATAGAGCGCGATCCGCGAGCAACTTGCCGCCGGTCTGACAGGTCGGACAATAGTTGCACTCGTTTTCCGCGTAAACGATGCGCTGCACCAGGCCGCCACACACGGGACACGGTTGTTTGAATTTACCGTGTACCGCCATTTCGGGCCTGAAGGCCGTCACCTTTTCCGGAAATCCATCGCGTGCCTCAGTGCGCAAGCGATGCAGCCATTCATCAAACACGTCGCGCGTGGCCGCATGCAGTTGCACGATTTCATCCGGCAATAATTTTTGACTCGGCGCGAGCGGCGACAATTTCGCGCGATGCAAAATTTCATCGGAATACGCATTGCCAATGCCACTGAAAAACTTCGGGTCGGTGAGCGCGCGTTTCAATGTGTGATTTTCCTGGCGCAGCTGTGCCTCGAATTCATCGAGTGTGCAATGGATCGGGTCAATGCCGCCCGGATCATGCGCCGCGAGCGCTTCACGTCCGCGCGCCAGATGCAATGACGCGCGACGTTTGGTACCCGCCTCGGTCACCACCAATGTGCCACGATCAAACTCAAATCGCGCCATCACCAGCTTCGTCATCGGCACCTTCGCGTCCTTGCCGAACCATTTGAATCGACCTGCGATCATGAGGTGAATTACCGCAAACAATTCACCATCGAAGCCCAGCACAATGCGTTTTCCGAGACGCTCGACATGCAGCAATCGCTTGCCGGTCAATTCACAGACCGGTGGATCGACGGTGCGCAGCAGAAAAATATTCGGTAGCAAAACATTGTCGAGCACGGCACCTTCAAGCAAGCGCTCGATCGATTCGGCGTAAACGGTGATGTCGGGGAGTTCGGGCATCTTGTGACGGAAATTCTTCGCGATTCTTTCGCTTAACTTACCACGACCCTCAGACTTGGATCGCTCTCTAACCGATCAATTCCCCTTCTCCCACAGCCCAACCTTCTTTGCCGTCGGGAGAAAATGCTTCTTATGCCAATCCCGGTATGCCGCCGTTTGAATTGGTTTGGGGCACTCAAATTGGCGATCCAATTGATCTCCGGCAGGGAGTTTCAGCATCTCGGCCACCGCCGCAGCGGCTTTCGCATCGTCGCCTTTTTTCGCGTAAGCCAAGGCCAGATAGGCGCGCGGCGCGGCACAAATCGCATGTTCTGCAATTGATTTTTTGCACCACAGAATAGCGCCGTCGTAATCGCCAAGCATGAAATGGGCGCAACCCAGGAGATAGCGGACATACCAGTCGGAATTGTATTTCCCTGCGTCGCCCATGGTCATCGCGCGGTTGGCGAGTTCGATCGTCCGTTCGGGCTCGCCCGCATAAAAGTGAAAGTTCGCCAGGGCACAAATAGCGGTGCTGTCCCTGGGTTGCAGAGACACCTCTTTTTCAAAGGCAAGTCGCGCGGCGTCGAAGTCGTCGGTCTCGATGCCCAG
>JANOKK010000358.1:0-1699 GCA_031419255.1 Betaproteobacteria bacterium | reverse complement strand
CATGAAGCAGCGAAACGCATCGGCCGGTGTGCATACGATCGGTTCGCCGCGCACGTTGAATGACGTGTTGATGATGACCGGACAGCCGGTGACGCGTTTGAATTCGGCGAGCAGCGCGTGGTAGCGCGGGTTGGTGTCGCGATGCACGGTCTGAATCCGGGCGGAATAATCGACGTGGGTGACCGCGGGCAACTCCGAGCGCGGCACATTGAGTTTGTCGATGCCGAACAGCGCCTGCTCCGCGTCGGTCATGGCGCGGCGACGCGGCTTGACCACATCGGCGACCAGCAACATGTACGGGCTGTCGCCATCGAGTTCAAACCAGTCCGCCACATCCTCGCGCAGAACCGATGGCGCGAACGGGCGAAACGATTCCCGGTATTTGACTTTCAGATTGAGCGTTTTTTGCATGGTCGGTGAACGGGCGTCACCCAGAATAGAGCGCCCGCCTAGCGCACGCGGACCGAATTCCATTCGTCCCTGAAACCAGCCCAGCGCACGGCCATCGGCCAGATCCTGCGCGCATTGCGAAATGAGTCGCTCGTCGGTAAGCGTTTCAAAGCGGGCACCCGCCGCCGTCAGGCCCGCTTCAATGTCCGCCTGTGAATACGATGGCCCCAGATAACTTCCGCGCATCGAATCCCTGTCCGCAGAAACCGTTCTGGGCGCATTAAGCAAGCCGTGATACGCCGACAGTGCCGCACCCAGCGCGCCGCCGGCGTCGCCCGACGCGGGTTGAATCCAGATTTTTTCGAACGCGCCGTCGCGCAGGATTTTTCCGTTGGCCACACAGTTGAGCGCCACCCCGCCCGCCAGACACAAATTGCGCTGCCCGCTTTGTTTGGCCACCGCACGCGTGAGCTTTAGCATGATGTCCTCGGTGACCTTCTGGATCGACGCGGCGAGATCCATGTGTTTTTGCGTCAATCGTTCTTCTCCGGATCGTGCCGGGCCGCCAAACAAATCGGCGAAACGCTGATTGGTCATGGTCAGGCCGGTGCAGTAATCGAAGTAATCAAGGTTGAGCCGGAACGATCCGTCGTCCTTGATGTCGATTAAATTCGCATGGATTTGATCGACGTATTTCGCCTCTCCGTAAGGGGCCAGCCCCATCAGCTTGTATTCACCCGAATTGACCTTGAATCCGGTGTAATAAGTGAAGGCCGAGTAGAGCAAGCCGAGCGAATGGGGAAAGTGAATCTCGCGCTGGACTTCGAGTTTGTTGCCACTGCCGATGGCCAGCGATGAAGTCGCCCATTCGCCAACCCCATCGAGCGTCAATACGGCGGCGGATTCAAACGGCGAGGGATAAAACGCGCTAGCCGCGTGGCTCATGTGGTGCTCACCGAACAACAGCTTTGAAAGCCAATCCTCGTTTGCGTCGAGCTTCGCCAATTCCTTGTTGAGCAAATCCTTGAGAAACAATTTTTCCCTCAGCCAGACCGGAATGGCCACGCGAAAGGATTGAAATCCCCTTGGTGCCATGGCGATGTAGGTTTCCAGCAGGCGTTCAAATTTAAGGAAGGGCTTGTCGTAGAACGCGACATGCATGACCTCCTTCGCATCGATTCCCGCTTCGCGCAAACAGTAACGGGCGGCATTGGCGGGAAACGTCGGGTCGTGTTTTTTTCGGGTGAATCGTTCTTCCTGCGCCGCCGCAACGATCACACCGTCCCGCAGCAGGCAGGCGGCCCTATCG
>JANOKK010000357.1:0-3090 GCA_031419255.1 Betaproteobacteria bacterium | reverse complement strand
CAAGAAAATTGTCCGCAAAGTCGCTCGCAAGCCCGTTGCCACAAGCAAGCGCACCACAAAATCCACCATCAAGCGCGCTGCCGTTTCCGCGCCTGCCGGTGCCGCACGCTCGATGCTGCTGGCTGGCCTCGGTGCCGCTGAGCGCGCCACTGCGCGCGTGCAAGGCAATGCAATGAAGGTATATAGCGCGATTGCCCGCGAAACCGGTCGCTTGTCGGAAATGACCACCGAAGCGGCGCAAACCATGGCCCGCAAAGCGGGTACGTTTGTCCGCGAAGGCAAAAAAGTCCAGTCCAATGCGCAAGCCGCAGCGGAAGCCAAAGCGCGCGACGTCGCCAAGGAAGTCAAAGCGTTTGCGGCCAAATCGGATAAGACACTCAAGAAAAACGTCAAAGGTGCGGTTGAAGCGATCGCCACCAATGCCAAGGAAGGCGTGACGCGTCTGGAACAAGTGTTTGAAGCGCGCGTCGCCAAGACCTTGAACACGTTCGGCGTGCCATCCAGCCAGAACGTGCGTGAGTTGCAAGCGCGCATGACGGAATTGCAAAAGGCATTGGCGCAATTGAACAAGCGCGGAGTTCAATCCGCGCGCGCATAGTTGGCAGCTTTTTTGCGGAATTGATGACCACGGTCATATTGTCCGGACAAAGGTTGGATAAAATTGGGGGGCGTCGTGAACGATGTTCCCTTTTTTTTCGCGGTCGAATTCGTTGATGCAAATCACCAATAACAATGAGCGCACCCGGAGGCATTTTGGCTCGAACCATTTCCCGCAGGCGAATCGCCAGTAAACCGCTTGCGAACAATCCCGCGTCGCGCAAGGCTATCGGTACGGCGGGGCAGAAACCCAAAATCGCGCTGGCGATGGCGGGGGGCGGCCCGTTGGGCGCGATGTACGAAATCGGCGTGTTGATGGCGTTGGACGAATCGCTCGACGGCCTCGACCTCAACGACATGGACATTTACGTCGGGGTCTCGGCCGGCAGCTTCATCACGGCGGGGCTCGCCAACCAATTCACGCCGTCTGAGATTTATCGGATGTTCATCGATAACGCGGGTAATGGAAAAGCTGCCGCCAGGAATGGCGCGCTGACGCCGGAATTGTTCCTGAAACCCGCTTGGCGCGAATTCGCGCAGCGCCTCAAGAGCGTTCCCGGTCTCGCGTTGAAAGGGCTGGTACGCCGCGTCGCGAGCCCGTTCCGGCGCACCACACTGGAAGCCTTTGCGCCACTCGCCCGCGCCATTCCGGCAGGCTTGTTCGATAACGAAGGCATCGCGCGCTACTTGCAGAAAATGTTCAGCCAACCCGGTCGCACGGATGATTTTCGCCAGCTGAAACGCACGCTGTATTCGGTGGCCGTCGATCTCGACACCGGTCGCGCGGTGACCTTCGGTGCGCCGGGCCATGACCACGTGCCGATTTCCAAAGCCGTGCAGGCGTCATCCGCATTGCCGGGTCTATTTCCACCGGTGGAAATTGGCGGGCATTTCTACGTCGATGGCGCATTGATCAAAACCTTGCACGCCTCATTGGCACTTGAAGATGGTGCCACGCTGGTGATCGGCGTAAATCCTCTGGTGCCCTACGATGCCGACGCCGCCAATCGCCGCGCCGGCAGCCGCAGTAAAGCCGACATGGAAAAGCTGGTCGATGGCGGATTGTCAGTCGTGCTCTCGCAAACCTTCCGCACGCTGATTCATTCGCGTATGCACACCGGTTTCGAAAAATACGCAGCCAAATACAAAGACGCGAGCATTGTCTTGTTCGAGCCCGCCGGCGACGACCCGGAAATGTTTTTCACCAATCTCTTCAGTTATGCCTCGCGCCGTCGAGTGTGCGAGCACGCCTATCAGCGCACCCGTGCCGATTTGTTGAAACGCCGATTCGAGTTGGAACCGGTGTTCGCAAAATTCGGCTTTCGCCTGAATCTTGATGCGTTGAAAGACGAACACCGCACGCTCGACAGCCGCATGTTCGCCGCACATAAACCCTCGCGCGATCAACGCCTGAGCGATGCAACGGTGGATCTTGGCGATACGATTGGGGAATTGGAGCGGTGGGTGGCACGAGGCAAGATAACCACCTAGCCTTTCGCATGGCGGCGCGCAATCGTTCGTTTGTCCGCAATTTGATCCAAATCAATATGCGCATTTGGTGCGCGGCCAGAATCGATAGCAGTTGATCGACTCAATCAGCGCCCGGAATCCACCGGTGCCGCCGCCCGGAGAAGTGCCATGGAAAGTTCGTCTGAAATCGTTGCCGACGACATGCGTCGACGTGAGACGCGCGTGTTCGTGTTTTTGACCGTGGTGATGGCCCCAATGGTAGCGGTTGCGCTGGTCGGCTCCTATGGACTCATGATCTGGCTCTACCAGATGTTTGCCGGCCCGCCGAAGGGCTGAGCAGAGTGAAAATTGCCGCCGTGACCAATCCATTGCGCCGCACTTTCTTGCTCCGCAGTGAAGCGGAGAAACCGCGCGTCGCGCTTACTGATCGTTGTCTCGCATTCAGTGCAATCCACTGCGAACTCTGCCGTGATGTTTGCTGGTTTGGCGCATTGCGATTCGCGACGCGCCTGGGGGCCATGTCGATTCCGGTCTTTGATACCAATCTCTGCACGCAATGCGGCGACTGCGCACGTGTGTGTCCACAAAACGCGATCGACGTTCGTCTGTTGGAGGCGACGCATGGCTGATCTTCACATTGCGAGCTGCATCGCGCGTGTGAGGCCGGAAATGCTCGCGGCGGCAATTGCACCGATTGAGGCAATCACCGGCGCGCCGATATCCGCGCAGGACGCCATCGGTAAATTGGTCATCGTCATCGAAGGTGCTTCCACTGGTGCGCTGCTCGACCAGATGGATCAAATCCGCGCTATTTCCGGCGTGTTGAACGTGGAAATGGTTTACCAGCACGCCGAAGAAGAATCTGTGATGAGGGAGTGTTTGTCATGAGTGTCGAAAAACTTGAACGTCCGATCGAAATTTTCAAATTGACCCGCCGCGAATTCATTCGCAATACCGCCGCTTCAGTCGCGGCTTCGGCGGCAGGCATTCCACTCGCGTCACGTGCCGCCAACATCGCCACCG
>JANOKK010000356.1:0-1903 GCA_031419255.1 Betaproteobacteria bacterium | reverse complement strand
GTGTTAAACCACTGTGGTGAATTTGGTGCGCATTTCTGCGTGGCCACTCATCAGCCGTGCGCCCGCGCCATCGTCGATTGGGCAATCGACGGAATAGCAGGCAATGAAAGCCTCGAGGTCGCGCGCGTTGTAGGCGGAAAGTTGCGCGTCCACCGGGTCAACACCCACCGCACTCATCCTGCAAACACGCTCCAGCTTTGCGCCAGATTCTCCGTCGGCGTGCGCTTGAAACCGGATTTCGCAAATTGATGCCAGCGGCCAACAATGAATGACATCACGGCATTCGCATAGGCGTTGGCGTCGAGCGAAGCATGCAAGGCACCTTCGGCGGCCGCCGCGCGGGCGCTTTGCCGCAACGATGCCTCGAGACGGTCGTGCAATTGGTTCATGCGCGTTTGCAGGCGATCATCTTCATTGACCAACGCGTCGCCGATCAGCACCCGCGTCATGCCCTGATTTTTTTGCGCGAATGACAACAGCATCGACACAATGCCCTCTACTTGCTTGATGCCCGCTGACTCCTCGGCCTGAATTTTGTTCACGAGCGAGAACACGGTTTCTTCGATAAATTCGATCAGGCCTTCGAACATTTGCGCTTTGCTCGCGAAATGCCGGTACAAGGCGGCTTCGGAAACATCCAGTTTCGCGGCCAGCAGAGCGGTGGTGATCTTCTGGCCCTTGGGGTTCTCCAACATGTGCGCGAGCGTTTGCAGTATTTCCCGCTTGCGCTCGCCCGGCTCTCGTTTCGCCATGTTTTTCTTCTCCTTGACCGTAGTGATTAGCGCCGACCGCCCAGAATCGATCCGAGTACGCCGCGAATGATTCGGCGACCGGCTTCGGACGCCATCGCACGCGCCGCACTTTTCACCGCCGCTTCGATCACACCTTCACGTTTGGACGTAGCACCACCTCCACCCGTGGGTAGGCCGATTTTTCCCAGTATGCCGCCCAGTCCGCCACTTTCGCCAGCAGTGGGTGGCTCGTTAACGGCGGCACCGCGACGCGCCTTCAGTTTTTCAAACGCTGATTCGCGATCCACGGTTTTTTCGTATTGTCCTGCGACCAGCGAATTTTGCAGCAGCAGCTTGCGCTGCTCAGGCATGATCGGCCCAATCTGCGATTGCGGTGGGCAGATGTAAGCGCGCTCAACCACGGTCGGTCGGCCTTTTTCGTCGAGGAACGACACCAGTGCTTCGCCAACGCCGAGCTCGGTAATGATCTGCTCGACCTTTATTTTCGGATTGGCACGAAATGTTTCTGCCGCCGCCGCGACCGCTTTTTGGTCGCGCGGCGTGTACGCCCGAAGCGCATGTTGCACGCGGTTACCGAGTTGTCCGAGCACGGTATCGGGAATATCCAAGGGATTTTGCGTGACGAAATATACCCCCACGCCTTTCGAGCGAACCAATCGCACCACTTGCTCGATTTTTTCCAGCAACTCCTTGGGTGACTCGTTAAAGAGCAGGTGCGCTTCGTCGAAGAAAAATACCAGCTTTGGCTTGTCGCGGTCGCCGACTTCGGGCAAATTTTCGTAGAGCTCCGAGAGCAGCCAAAGCAGAAACGTGGAATAGAGGCGCGGGCTGGTCAGAAGCCGGTCGGCGGCGAGAATATTGATGACGCCTTTGCCGTCGTCGGTCTGCATCAAATCGTCCAGCACCATTGCCGGTTCGCCGAAAAAACGGTCGCCGCCCTGCTGTTCCAGCGTCAACAGGCCGCGTTGGATGGCGCCGATGCTGGCCGGCGAAATATTGCCGTAGTCGGTGGTGAACTGGCCCGCGTTTTCGCCTACCCACGAGAGCAACGAACGCAGGTCTTTCAAATCAAGCAACAACAGGCCATTGTCGTCGGCGATTTTGAATGCGAGATTGAGGACGCCGGTTTGCGTATCGTTCAAATTGAAAAT
>JANOKK010000355.1:0-5649 GCA_031419255.1 Betaproteobacteria bacterium | reverse complement strand
GGAATTCGCGGCGCAAATTCGGGTCCGTCAGGAATGCGCCGCGCATGACACTGTTGGTCATCAGTGCATCGGCGTCTTTGACGCCTCGCCACTGCATGCAAAGGTGATCGGCTTCGATAACGATGGCCAGCCCATCGGGCCGCACTTTTTCCTGCAAGATATCCGCTAGACGCACCACCGCTTCTTCCTGAATCTGTGGCCGGCTCATCACCCAATCGCAAATGCGTGCGTACTTGGAAAGTCCGATCAAGTTGGAATGTTGATTGGGCATCACACCAATCCAGACTTTGCCGAGTATCGGACAAAGATGATGGGAACAGGCGCTGCGAATGGTTACTGGGCCAACGATAAGGAGTTCATTGAGTTTTTCCGAATTCGGAAATTCGGTGACTTTCGGCATGCCGACGTAGCGGCCCTTGAACACTTCGCCGATGAACATCCGCGCCACCCGACGCGCGGTTTCCCGCGTATTGTGGTCGCCATCGGTATCGATGACGAGACTCTTCAGCACGGCCGCCATTTTCGTTTCGACTTCCTGATGAAGTTCATCGAGTTCGCCGTCAAGAAGAAACTCGGCGATGTTGTCATTGGCATAAAAGCGGTGGTTAGCCTTGACGAGTCGTGTGCGAATTCGATCTGACGCAGAATTCGCGGTTCCTGCTTCATCTTCTCGAAATACGGGGGCGGGCTTTCTTCGCATGAGAATCCTAAGTCAGTCGCAATTTAATTCAGAAACGTGCGCGGCAAACAATTGCCGATGGCATAGTTTATTCGGGTTTGCGTGCGCAACGAACTTCGGCAAAGTCAAATGAAAAGGGCTGTCACGCATTGCGTGGCAGCCCTTCATTTATGACCGCTCGTTTGCTAATCCCGATGCGCGTCGTAGGTCTTGAGGGATACTTTCATTTTTTGCATCGCCTTCGCTTCGATTTGCCGGATGCGCTCTGCCGACACACCGAATTCGGCGGCCAGTTCATGCAGCGTCTTTTCCTCGCCTTCGCTGAGCCAACGCGTTTCAATGATGCGGCGGCTGCGATCATCGAGGCTCTCAAGCGCCGCTCGCATACCATTCGTTGCCGCAGTTTCTTTTTGCAAACCCGCGAGGCGCTCAGAAGGATCGACTGACGTATCTTGCAGGTAAGCGATAGGACTTACCCAGGTGCTGTCTTCATCGTCGCCGGACGGCTCGAGCGAAATCTCCTGTCCGGAGAGGCGCTTTTCCATCTCGGAGACATCGGATTCTTTGACGTTCAGCACGCGCGCAACCTCTTTGACTTCCGTTGGCGATAGCGCGCCGAAATGCGGCTTCATGCTGCGCAAATTGAAAAACAATTTGCGCTGCGCTTTGGTGGTCGCAACCTTCACGATGCGCCAGTTTTTAAGGATGTATTCGTGAATCTCGGCCTTGATCCAGTGAACGGCGAAAGACACCAGGCGCACACCGCGATCCGGATCAAAGCGCTTCACCGCTTTCATCAAGCCGATATTACCTTCCTGAATCAGGTCGGCATGCGGCAAGCCATAGCCGGTGTAATTTCGCGCAATCGACACCACCAGACGCAGGTGCGACATCACCATTTCCGATGCGGCCGTCAGATCGCCACGGGTCTTCAGCGCAACCCCTAGCGTATGCTCGCGCTCTGGCGTCAGCATTGGGATGCGATTCACCGAGGAAATATAATTTTCGATACTCCCGACCGAAAGGGCCGGTAAATTCATGGTCATCGAAGCAGTTGTCATTTGGACCTCCACTGATCCCGAATATCGGGTTAAGGCTATTTTAGCACTCCTATCATCAGAGTGCTAAGGCGTCAAAAAGTTTCAGCCCTACAGACATTTTTTCGCAAACGCGTCGGCTTTATGTCGTTTTTTGTTTTAAAAACAAACAGTTGACTAAAAATATCAAGCCTGCGATCAAGCTGCAGCAGTGGGTTAACGCAAAGAATCTCGCAGAAAACTCTATATCTGGTGAGGCTTTCAAGGCATTTTTGCTTCAAACGCCGCACCAATGCTAGACTTTGCCAGCGAAATCGCTTTACTCTCGCCGCAAATACAGCCACACGGATACGAATGCGCCCAGCCATCCTAGCGCCGTCGAGCCCAGTACAACGGCGATGACCTGCGCAATCGTTGGTGACTGGAGTGCGAACTCCGAACCGTAGGACACCGTTAACGCCTGCACCTCCGCCCCGGCCCACGCGACGAACCCTCCAACCAGCGCCAATGCAATGGCGCCCGCCAATAAGCCCTGGAACGCGCCAAAGTACAAGAAAGGCCGTCGCACAAACCGGCGAGTGGCACCGATCAGGCGGCTGACTTCGATTTCGTCCTTCTGCGTGAGAATTTGCAGTCGGATGGTATTGCCGGATACAAACAAGACCGCAATGCCGAGAATGAGACCCAGCAATAGAGTCAGCCGTTCCGCGAATGCGGCGAAGCGTTTCAGTTTTTGCGCCCACTCAAAATCCATCACCACATGCTCGACCTTTGGCATTGCGACGAGTTCTGCGCGAAGTACCGCCAGCAACGCGGGATCGGTTGATGTCGGCACGATGCTTAGTGCATGCGGCAAGGGATTTGTCTCGAGGCTGGACAACAGGCCGGTCAAATTGCCGATGCGTTTCATTTCCGTCAACGCGGCATCGCGCGTGACGATTCGGGCATTACGCACGTTGGGACTGGCACGCACACGTTTTTCGACTTTGATCGCCTCGGCTTCGGTCGCATCGAGCGTGAAGTAGAGATTCACGTTTGGGTCTGAGCCGATGCGGCCCGCCGCGAGTGACACATTGGTAAATAGCGAAAACAGCGCAAGTGGCAATGCAATCGATATACCGATCACCAATACCGAAAAAATCGCGCCAACCGGTTGCAACAAGAATCGTCTACCTGCGCGTTCGCAGGCAAACACATGCGCGGCAAACCAGGCTCTCATGTCGCCAGTGCTCCGGCTTCCAGCGTCACGCGTCGGCACTTCAATTTCGCGAGACCCGTTTCATTGTGGGTTGAAAGCAGTACCGTGACGCCGACCTGATTGAAAGACTCAAATAGCGCAATGATGGTGGCTGCATAGTCGTCGTCCAGATTGCCGGTTGGCTCGTCGGCAATCAATATCGACGGCCGATTGACGATCGCGCGAGCGATGCAAAGCCGCTGCTGCTCTCCGCCGGAAAGCGCGACCGGGTTCGACTTTTCGCGATTGAGCAAGCCGACTTTATCGAGCGATGCGCGCACGCGCTTGCCAATTTCGCCGCGTGCAAATCCGGCGATCGACAAGGGTAGCGCGACGTTTTCAAATACGCTGCGGTCAAACAGCAGTTTATGATCCTGAAAAACAATGCCAAAGTTTCGCCGCATCACGCAGAGGCCCTCATCGCGCAACGCGCGCACATTCTGGCCATTCACCATGACGCTGCCTTCGGAGGCGAATTCGATGCCCGCTGCAAGTTTCAATAGCGTCGATTTGCCGGCACCGGATCGCCCGCTCACCACCACTATTTCCGCTTTCTCAATCGATAGCGAAACACCCTTCAGCGCATCGAAACCGTTGGGATAACGCTTGACCGTGTCGGCAAAAACAATCATCGGATTACCTGAACAGCGCACCGACAAATTCGTCCGCGTTCAACGGCTGCAGATCGTCGATGCCCTCGCCGATGCCGATGAATCTCACTGGGATTGGCGACACACTGCGTTCGGCGGCAAGGGCGGCGATCATGCCGCCTTTGGCGGTGCCGTCGAGCTTGGTCACCACGAGCCCCGTTAATCCAAGCGCGTCGTCGAAAGCCTGCACTTGTCGTAACGCGTTTTGCCCCGTGTTTGCGTCCAGCACCAGCAGGCATTCGTGCGGCGCGCCAGGAATGGCTTTCGCTATGACCCGTTTCACTTTGCGAATTTCTTCCATCAAGTGGAGTTGCGTCGGCAGCCGTCCGGCCGTATCGGCGATGACGATATCGATGCCACGTGCTTTGGCGGATTGAATCGCATCATAAATTACCGCTGCGGCGTCGCCGCCCTCTTGGGCAACGACAACAATGTTGTTGCGCTTGCCCCAGGTCACCAATTGTTCGCGCGCGGCCGCACGAAACGTGTCTCCGGCGGCCAGCAAGACACTCTTGCCATCGGCTTGAAAATACTTGGCGAGTTTGCCGATGGTCGTTGTCTTACCCGCGCCATTGACGCCCGCCACCATGATCACAAAGGGCCGCGCGATGCCGGTGTCGAGCGGTACCGCGAGCGGTCGAATCAGCGTCGCAAGTGCCGCTTCAAACTCCGCTCTCAGCGCGACACCTTCGGCAATTTTTTTCTCTTTGGCCGCGCGTCGCAAATCCTCGATCAGTAGTCGAGTCGCATTGACACCGACATCAGCGGCAAGCAGAACGCTTTCCAGCTCTTCAAACAGGGATTCATCGACTTTGGCGTGTCTGGAGAAAAGATCTGCGACATCGGCATTGAGCAAGGCGCGGGTCTTGGACAGGCCCGTTTTCAGCTTTGCCAGCCAGCCGCTTGGCGGCGTGACTTCCTTCGGCGGGACGGCGCCCGAACTTTTATTCGCGCCAAAAATACTGAACAAGTGGAATCTCTGGGAAAATTTGTGAATGACACGACATTTTAAGCCAAGCCCCACGCGCAAACCGGATGCACGCAAATCGAGTGCGGCGAATCGCGTGCGCATCATCGGCGGAGAGTGGCGCAGCCGTGTGATTGAATTCCCCGATGCGATTGGCTTGCGTCCGACAGCGAACCGCGTCCGCGAAACATTGTTCAACTGGCTGGGCCAGACGCTGCATGGCAAACGCTGCCTGGATTTGTTCGCAGGTTCCGGCGCACTCGGTTTTGAGGCGGCTTCACGGGGTGCTGCGGAGGTGGTGATGGTCGAAAACGACAAATACGTCATGCAGGCACTCGAAAACAATCGAGGCAAACTCGGCGCAAATCAGTGCCGGCTCATGGGCCAAGGCGCGAACGAATTTCTTGCCGCGAACAAGGATGCTTTCGACATCGTATTCCTCGATCCCCCGTTTGCCTCCGGCCTCATGACGACAACCTTGGATCAACTGAGTAGGCAACTCAATACCGGCGGCCTCGTGTATGCGGAGTGGCAAGTGGCGCTCGCTGACGTTTTATCCGGATTGCCGCAGAATCCATGGCAGCTCTTGAAACAGGGCAAGGCCGGTGCGGTACACTTCGCGTTAATGACTCTCGGCAGAGGCGAAACATGATCAGAGCGGTTTACCCGGGGACGTTCGATCCTCTTACCAACGGCCACGAAGACCTGGTCGCACGCGCCAGTCAATTATTCGGCGAAGTGGTGGTAGCGGTCGCTCATAGCCCGGCAAAACGACCGTTTTTTTCGCTTGACGAACGTGTCGGACTGGCAAAGGAAATTTTGGCGACGTACCAAAATGTGCGCGTGATGGGCTTCACCGGATTGCTTTCGCAATTTCTCACCAATCAGGATGCAAACGTCATTCTGCGCGGGCTGCGCGCGGTGTCAGACTTCGAGTATGAATTTCAAATGGCCGGCATGAACCGGCGGCTGTTACCGGGTGTCGAGACCATGTTTCTCACGCCGTCAGATAAATATATGTTTATTTCCGCGACCATCGTCCGTGAAATCGCGACGCTTGGCGGCGATGTCAGTGAATT
>JANOKK010000354.1:0-5374 GCA_031419255.1 Betaproteobacteria bacterium | reverse complement strand
CCGCACCATGCTGCGCTATGCAATCGAGCGGTTTGCAGAACCGAAACGCAAAAAATATTTGGCGGGATTGATTTGACCACTGCTACATCCTGCCATCGACGCGTCGAATTTCGCGGGTGACTTATAATTTGGCAGTCCCAGCCACCTCAACTAATTCTACGGCGCAATACATGAAAACCAAACACTACCTCACGGTTGAAGACTGCAAGAAAATACTTGCCGCCTCGGAAGCCGAGGCCGCCAAGAATAATTGGGCGGTTTGCATTTCCATTGTCGATGACGGCGGACATTTGCTCACCTTTCAACGTCTCGACAAATGTGCCGTCGCGAGTGTTGCGATTTCGCAGGCCAAGGCCGCGAGTGCGGCAATCCGCAAACGTCCCACCAAGAATGATGAAGAGATGGTCAACAATGGCCGCACCTCGGCGTTGTCGATGCCGGGAATTATATTTCTCGAAGGCGGTGTACCCATCATGGTCGACGGCGAAGTCATTGGCGCGGTTGGCGTATCGGGCGTGAAGTCGTCGGAAGATGCACAAATCGCCCAGGCGGGGATCGACGCGCTGTTCGCATAACGGGGGGCCGCATGCATTGTCCGAGTTGTCATACCGGCATGGAGGGCGTTGCCCTCCAAAATCATATCGGTCTGCCGGTCGAGATCGATGTGTGCCATCCCTGCCATCTGATCTGGTTCGATCATCTGGAAAGCGTCTCAATGTCGCCGGGGTCGGTGATCGAGATGTTCAAGCGCATCCACGCGACACGCGACGCAACCAGAAATGTGGTCGGTATGCAGCCGGACTGCCCGATTTGCTCGATCCGGCTCGCGAACGCGAACGATCTCGCACGCGGCGGACGTTTTACCTACCATCGCTGCGCCAACGGACACGGGCGCCTGATTGCGTTCACACAGTTTTTGCGCGAAAAGAATTTCATCCGCAGTTTGCAGGCGCACGAACTCAAGGCGCTGTCGGTGAAGGTGAAGCAGGTTCGCTGCTCAAGTTGCGGTGCCGGCGTGAATATCGAGAAAGATTCTGCTTGTCGGCATTGCGGCTCGCCCGTGTCGGTGCTCGATGAAGCGGCGGTGGAAAAGGCACTGGGCGCCTTGCATGCCAAAGAAGTACAGCGAACGACACTTGACCCGGCGAAAATGGGCGAGGCGCTGACGATGCGTCAACCGCAGCGCGCTCGCGAAATGTCCGCGTCCGGCGTACCGATTGGCGCAATCTGGTCCGATAACGTGAGCGTCGGCGCAGGGCTTGCGGATTTGGTGGATATTGGCATCGGTGCGGCCTTGTCGCCATGGTTCGATTGAGCGCAAAAAAATGAACCTGTACCTCATCACCGGCACCACCAAGGGATTGGGTGCGGCGCTCAGCGAACTCCTCGCGCGCGACACGGAAAATTTGGTGATTGGCTTGTCTCGCGCAGCGACGTCACCAAAGTCATCCGTCGGGCCGCACAATGTATTTGTCGATCTTGCCGATATCGCCTCAATCGGCCCGGCATTCGCCGCGTGCGAAGCGCTGTTTGCCGGCATGCGTGTCGAGCGCGCGGTGTTGATCAACAACGCCGGCCTGGTCGTGCCTTTTGGCGGGTTCGATTCGCTTGATGCGATCGAGACCGCAAAAAATATCAACGTGAATCTCACCGCACCAATGGTCTTGATGCGGCTGTTCGCCAACGCAACCCGCGATGTTGGTTCACACCGGTTGGTGCTGAATATTTCTTCCGGTGCCGCCAAGCGCCCGCTGGCCGGCTGGTCGGCCTATTGCGCGGCCAAAGCGGGGCTGGAAATGGCCACGCGCGCGGCCGCACTCGAAGCATCCGTGCGCGATCCGTCGTTGGCTATTTGTTCGCTCGCGCCGGGTGTGGTCGATACGCCGATGCAGGCGCAAGTGCGAGGTGCCACGGCAGAACAATTTCCGGATGTGGCGCGGTTTCGCGCCATGAAACTCGACGGCGCGCTGCGTCCGGCGGAAGATGTCGCACGCGATATCGTGAAACTTATTCAGGAGAACAAATTGAGTAACGGCGGCAACTTCGATATTCGGGAATTGACGGCATGAGCGGCGTCGGTGCCACGGCCAAGATTTCGCGCGCGGGCAATCCACGCAAGCGATCCGCCAAACTTTACTATTGCGATCTCGACGCCTGCCAGGGGATTTGCTGCAGCGATGGCGCTTTTTTACAAGCGGACGAGGAGCGATTGATCCATCGATTGGTGAGGAAACACCCCGAGCACTTTAATAATTTACCGTCGGATTACATTCACGACGGCGAATGGGAAGGCAACATTGGCCGCAAGACCGCGACCTACGCGTTTCAATATCGGAAAAAGCCCGAACACTTCGCCGATACTCGCTGTGTATTTACCGAAGCCGACGGCAAATGCAGTCTGCAAACGCTCGCCGTGAAATTGGGTAAGCACAAGTGGGCATACAAACCGATGGGCTGCTGGTTGTTTCCGCTGGGTGCCGAGAATGGCAAATTGATCGCGCCACCGCTCGGTCGCGGCGATGACCCCAACAATTTGGGCAAACGCTATCCCGGGTTCGCTGCGTTCACGCCCTGCGGCAAGAATGAACCCAAGGGCCGTGTCTGGTGGATCGCGCTCAAAGAAGAAGTGCAACAGTTTCGGGGCGCGGATTAGCGCCCGGTGCGTTGGCAAAACCAGCCACGATGACAAACGTTGCCCCGCCATCCGCATCCGACCCGCACGCGCAACTGCTCGCCGCGTTGCAGGCGGCTGACGGCAAGCTCGCCCAAATCGCTGAAGCGTTCGATCACCTGGAGTCGGGTGTCGTGCTGTACGGGCCTGATGATCGGCTGGTGTTTTGCAATCGATGTTTCCGCGAGATCTATTCCGAAGTCGCGGATGTGTTGATTCCCGGCATGGCGTATATCGATATCGCACGCACGTTTTACCGCCGTGGATTTGAGCATCGCACGCAGCAGGATGAGGAAACATATGTCGCTTCGCGGGTCGCCAAGCATCTCGATCCGGACGAAGGCGATTACGAATACCTTATGGGCGAAACGACCTGGGTGCTCGTATCGGATCGCAAGACCGCCGACGGCGGCGTAATCGGATTTCGTCTCGACATCACTGCCCGCAAAAACGCCGAGGAAAAACTCGTGCAGAGCGAACAGCGCCTCGCCGGTCTGTTGCAAATGACCACCGACTGGTACTGGGAGCAGGACGAACACTTTCGCTTCACGCATATTTCCGGTGGCATGTCGCGTGCCACCGGCGTCAATCCAACGGAACGCTATGGGGTGCTGCGCTGGGAAATCGACTATCTCGGCATCACCAAGGAACAAATGGATGAGCATCGCCGACAGGTCGAGGCACATTTGAGTTTTCGCGATTTTCATTACGCCTACGCAATGCCCGAGGGGGCGATTCACTGGGTCAGCGTTTCCGGTGATCCGATAGTTGACGCGTCGGGCACGTTCAAGGGTTATCGCGGTGTGGGCAGCAACATCACCGAGAAAAAACGCGCAGAGGCGCAGATTCGCGAATTGGCGGAATACGATTTTCTGACCGGGTTGCCCAACCGCATGTTGCTCGCGGCGCGCTTTGACTTCGCCACCCGCCAGGCCGCGCGCCACGGCGGTGGCCTGGCGTTGCTGTTCATCGATCTCGATCACTTCAAAAATATCAATGACTCGTTGGGTCATCATTTCGGCGATCTGATACTCGCCGAAACCGCAAAGCGCCTCAAAGCGGCAACGCGCGGAACCGATACCGTTTCTCGTCATGGCGGTGATGAATTCGTCGTCATGTTGTCGGGCACGACCGATGCGCCGGCGCTCGCACATATCGCGGAGACCATCGTTGCCTCACTAAGCCAGCCGCATACGGTGGCGGGCCGCGAATTGACCGTCACGCCCTCGATTGGCATTGCCATCTGGCCTGCCGACGGTGCGGACTTGAACACGCTGGTGAAAAATGCCGACCTCGCGATGTATCACTCAAAATCGCAAGGGCGCAATCAAGTCAGCTTTTTCCGAAATGAAATGAACGAAAAAGTCACGGAGCGGCTTGCCATTGAAAGCGCCTTGCGGCGCGCCTTGCCGCGCGGGGAATTTTCGCTTGTGTATCAGCCGATTTTTCGGGTTCCCGGCAAAAAACTGGTGGGTGTCGAGGCATTGCTGAGATGGCACAGCGAAACATTGGGCGAGGTGATGCCCGGACGGTTCATTGCGGTCGCCGAGGAAACGGGATTGATCGTCGGCATCGGCGAGTGGGTCGCTCGCGAAGCCTGCGCGCAATTGAAGCGCTGGCGCGATGCAGGGCTGGATGATTTCCCGCTCACGATCAACGTTTCCGCCAACCAATTCAAGACCCGCCGGCTCATCGATGTGCTGCTCGCGGCAATCGCGCAATTCGGCCTGATGCCATCCGATATCGAAATCGAATTGACCGAAACCGCGCTGGTGAGCCAGAACGACGAGGCAATGCGCATCCTCGAAGAATTGGGCCGCGAGGGTTTCAGGTTGGTGGTTGACGACTTCGGCACGGGTTATTCCAATCTGGCGTACCTGAAACGTTTCGATATCGCCAAACTGAAAATCGATCGATCTTTCGTCCGCGACATCACCACCGATCCCGACGACGCGGCGATCACACGCGGCATCATCGGCCTTGCCAAAAGTCTGGGGATGAGGGTGGTCGCCGAAGGCGTCGAGCACGAGGCGCAGTTGGAATGGCTCATCCAATACGGCTGCGAGGAGGCACAGGGATATTTACTGTCGATGCCGTTATCGCCGGTGGAATTGCAACGACAATACTGAGGAATCCATGACCACCTACAAACTGCAAGTCCAGGACGACGACGCGCATCCGGAACGCTGGCGCGATGTGTTGAACGAACACGGCAAATTGATCGTGTTCGACAAGGAACCCGACGCGCGCGCGAAACTCGAGGAGCTGTTTCCGATTCTGGTGAAAATGGAACGCTTCGCCTCAGGCCCCAAGCGCACGCGCGTGCTCATCATGAATCCGTATCAGGATATCGACAACGAGAAGGAAAAATAAAGTGGAATATAGAAGACTCGGGCGTGCCGGATTAAGGGTTTCGGCGCTGTCATTTGGATCGTGGGTGACCTACGGCAATCAGGTGGAAGAAAACGCGGCGGTGGAATTGATGAGTGCCGCGCGCGATTGCGGCGTGAATTTTTTCGATATCGCCGAAGTGTATGAGAACGGAAAATCGGAGACGCTGATGGGCGCGGCGCTGAAAAAACTGAATTGGGATCGCCTCACCTATATCGTTTCGACCAAATTTTTCTGGGGCCATCCGGCAAAATTCGGCGAAGGCGTGAATGAAAAAAATACGCTGAACCGCAAGTACCTGCTGCATGCCAT